>NZ_PNDF01000050.1:0-1726 GCF_005887195.1 Pseudoalteromonas sp. S1650
CACCTTAGTGGCTCGTCTCGTGTCTCAGTCTTAGCAACCCGGATTTTCCTAAGTCACCAACCTACTCACTTTCACATGGACAACCAACGCCATGCTTGTTTAGCCTGCTCCGTCCCCCCATCGCAATTATACCAAGTACGGGAATATTAACCCGTTTCCCATCGACTACGCCTTTCGGCCTCGCCTTAGGGGTCGACTTACCCTACCCTGATTAACATGGGATAGGAACCCTTGGTCTTCCGGCGTGCGGGTTTTTCACCCGCATTATCGTTACTCATGTCAGCATTCGCACTTCTGATACCTCCAGCAAACCTCCCGGTACACCTTCAACGGCTTACAGAACGCTCCCCTACCACTCAAACAAAGTTTGAATCCGCAGCTTCGGTGCATAGTTTAGCCCCGTTACATCTTCCGCGCAGACCGACTCGACCAGTGAGCTATTACGCTTTCTTTAAAGGATGGCTGCTTCTAAGCCAACCTCCTGGCTGTCTGGGCCTTTCCACATCGTTTCCCACTTAACTATGACTTTGGGACCTTAGCTGGCGGTCTGGGTTGTTTCCCTCTTCACGACGGACGTTAGCACCCGCCGTGTGTCTCCCGGATAGTACTTTACGGTATTCGGAGTTTGCAAAGGGTTGGTAAGTCGGGATGACCCCCTAGCCTTAACAGTGCTCTACCCCCGTAAGTATTCGTCCGAGGCTCTACCTAAATAGATTTCGGGGAGAACCAGCTATCTCCCGGTTTGATTAGCCTTTCACTCCTAGCCACAGGTCATCCCCTAACTTTTCAACGTTAGTGGGTTCGGTCCTCCAGTTGATGTTACTCAACCTTCAACCTGCCCATGGCTAGATCACCGGGTTTCGGGTCTATACCTTGCAACTATACGCCCAGTTAAGACTCGGTTTCCCTACGGCTACCCTAATCGGTTAACCTCGCTACAAAATATAAGTCGCTGACCCATTATACAAAAGGTACGCAGTCACCCTCGAAGGGCTCCTACTGCTTGTACGTACACGGTTTCAGGTTCTATTTCACTCCCCTCACAGGGGTTCTTTTCGCCTTTCCCTCACGGTACTGGTTCACTATCGGTCAGTTGGGAGTATTTAGCCTTAGATGATGGTCCACCTATATTCAGTCAAAGTTTCACGTGCTCCGACCTACTCGATTTCACTTAAGATGCATTTTCGTGTACGGGACTATCACCCTGTATCGTCAAACTTTCCAGAATGTTCCACTAACACATAATAAGCTTAAGGGCTGGTCCGGTTTCGCTCGCCGCTACTTCCGGAATCTCGGTTGATTTCTGTTCCTACGGGTACTTAGATGTTTCAGTTCTCCGCGTTCGCCTCTTACACCTATGTATTCAGTGTAAGATACCTGCAAGCAGGTGGGTTTCCCCATTCGGAAATCCTAGTCTCAAGCGCTTTTTACTAGCTTGACTAGGCTTATCGCAAGTTAATACGTCCTTCATCGCCTCCAACTGCCAAGGCATCCACCGTGTACGCTTAGTCACTTAACCATACAACCCAAACGGGTCTTTGTTAGTGACAGCTGTTAACTTCGCCAGAAGTTAATTCATCAAATAATGATGAGAATACTAAAGTAGATACCGATTAATCATTGCTGATTAACTGGCATATTTTTTACTTTTGAAAACTCTTTATAGATACGAATATCTATAAGAATTTTAATATCAGCTTTCCAAATTTTTAAAGAGCAAGAGAAT
>NZ_PNDF01000051.1:0-37419 GCF_005887195.1 Pseudoalteromonas sp. S1650
CTTTGAAGTTTTTATAAGAGGTCAGGTGAAATAAAAGTTGCTTAGCATGTTTTAGATGGCGCAGTTTTGGTAATCGACCTGAAGAGTTTTTATAAGAAGCCTGTAAAAATAAAAATTGCTTAGCGTGTTTAAGATGGCTCAATTTTGGTAATCGACCTTAGACATTTTTATAAGAGAGCAAGGTAAATAAAACTGCTCTAGCAACCTCTGTCTCTCTTTTTTCCTTTATAGCCAGCGACGAACAGATTTTTGGTATTGCTGGTATGCTGACCCAAACTTCTCAGCCATAAACGTTTCTTCTGGCATAATTTGAAATCGATTCATATAGAGAATAAATACCGGCAGCATTATAAAACTCGCAATATTACCAAGATAAATTCCCCAACCAACTAGCATTAATAACATACCAACATACATTGGGTTACGGCTAAATTGATAAACACTACTTGTAACAAGGCTCGCCGACTTTTCTGGAATTCGAGGGTCAACAGTCGTACCTTGCTTACGAAATTGATAAACACCTAATAAAGCAAACACCACACCTAAAAATGCAATGAGTAGTGCTACAAAAGATGATGCGAAAAACGAGAAGCTAAAACTCGTAAACAAGTCTGCTATGCCCCACATCATCAACGCAATGATCAGCAGTAGCGCGACTGGAGGAATTTTTAATTCTAACTGATTCACACAAGCTCCCCTACTTTCAATGCCTTACCACGACTAATTTGATGACACTGGGCTAAGAATAACTCCGCCGTTGCCATGGCATCAGTCAGGGCATGGTGCGAGCTGTAATGCGGTAAGTTGTAGCGTTTACGGCATTCGCTAAGTGTTAAATCATCGTGGCCAATTTCGTGGCCTTGCTGGTGCAGGCGTTTTTTTTCAATAACAAAGGTATCAAGAATTAAACGCGCTTTTGCATCTAAGCCAAGCGTTCTGCAGGCCTGTTTTAAAAACCCCCAATCAAGTGCCGCGTTATGAAACACTAAAATGCACTCACCAAAATGCTGATGCAGCTTGCCAAGAATGGTTTCGAGGCTTTCACCTGTATCTATATCTTGTTTTGCAATACCGTGATAAATCGGACTTTGCTCTAAGCTTTGCACGTCTTTATTTATTAAGTGCTGCGCACCGCTGAGTTTAATGCATTGATCTTCTATCATCACCCACGCCACCGAGACAATTTCGTGCTGGCGAGGATCTAGGCCCGTTAATTCCATGTCTATCACTACGTAGCGTTCTTTATAGGCATCAGCTGCCAAGAGTTGCTTGCGCGCTAAATACCGACTTAACCAGCGTTTAACCATACTCTCTCCTATAAACTACCGCGAGCAAACTTAAAGGCGGCGGCTTGCTGTGCTTGTTTAACCAAATAAAATGCTTCTTTTAATTGATGTCGCTCTAATGAATTCAACGCATTTGGGTTAATACAGTTGCTAGGCAACCCCTCTTCGTTAATTTGCGTGCCTAAACGCAGCTGGGTTAAAAAGCGCCAACAGTCTTTTAGGTTATACAAGTCATCTTTATTGAGTAACGAAAATTTCATTAACGCATCAATACGCTCTTGCGTATTAGCACGCTGAATACCCGCTTTGAGGGAATATAAACGTACTATGTCGTTGATGATCACCACACCGCGTTTTTTTAAGTCGAGGTACTTATGCTGCTTTTCGTCTTTCTCTAATTTAAATTGATTAAACAAACCAATGGGCACTGGCGTATTTTTAATGTCGCTGGCCATAGCCGCATAGAATAAGTCATTTTTAGAAATGCGTTTTAGCTGCTCACAAAAGCGCGCATATAAGGTAGTGGAACCTTCAATAAAACGTAGGTCAAAAAATATCTTACAATTGAGCATCGCCTCTGGTGTAGGTGAGGTGATCCACTTATGAAACTTTTCTGTCCAAGCATTAATGCCCATACGGCACTGTGCATTGCTCGCCATAATATTGCCAGGGCAACGTTTTATACCGCACTCAATTAAATGCTCACAGACATACTCGCCCATGCGCTTAAAGTAATCGTGTTGTTCTTCTGTTAAATCATCAGGTAGCAACAGGCCATTATCTTGGTCAGAATGCAGTGTTTGTTCTTCTCGTGCTTGTGAACCAAAACAAATAAAACTAAAGCTGGTTGGTGCCGCACCATTATCTTCTTGGAACAAACGAATTAACCGCGAAGTCAACGCATCGGTTAAGCCACTTAATAATTTACCAATCAAGGAGATGTCATCAATATTGTTTGAAAAACCTTTTAATAAACCGGGTATCTCTTGCGAATAACGCTTTAAATCAACCACGCTGTGCGCTTTGTAAATTCGTCCAATCAATTGTACTGGGTCGCTTTTTTGCTGACGCAGTAAATCAGTACTGGTGAGCATACCAAGCGGTTTGTGATGTTCATCAAGCACAGGTAAATGGTGAATATTGTGCTTAAGCATTAAGTGTAGCGCCGAAAACACGCGGTTATTTTCAAAAATAAACTTGGGCTTACACGTCATGATGCTACTTACTGACTCTTGTGGGTCAACCTCATCGGCTAATACGCGGTTGCGTAAGTCTCTGTCGGTCAGGACTCCTACAAGACGCTCATGTTCAGTCAACATAATCGATGAAACACCCTGTTGTTTCATTTTTTTAGCGGCTTGACGAATACTTGCATCTGGCGCCAAGGTGACGGCTTTGCGATTCATCAACTCGCAAATTTTTTTCTCCGACCAACTGTCGTTTTGACTTTTATAATGAGACGACAATAAACGGTTTTTATGGGCACGAACAAAGTATTGCTCAAACACTTTATACTCACGGCGTAAGTAATCAAATGCCGCTTGGTTAAGCATGTAAACAATGCCTTCCTTTTGCACTGAAATGCTATTTTGAATTGCTTCGCCAGTTAACAATGAAGGAAAACCAAAGTAATCGCCACTTGATAACTTAGTGATCACATCGCCTTTTGGGTCAACTAAATCATAATCGCCAGAGCGAATTAAAAATAATCTTAGATTATCCGAACTTAACCACTGATTTTGATTCTCACGGGTCAAATAAATAATATCGAGATGGTTTACAAAATACTCACTGGCAGCGCCATCAAGCTGATTAAATGGCGTTTGCTGCATCACAAATTGGGCGACTTCCTGTTGCTCGGTATTCATGGTCATTCTCGCTATATAATAGAGACAATATCTACACTACCCCTGTTTGAAATAAATAAAAAGCCCGACTTAAGTCGGGCTTTTAAACGTCAAGAGTGTGTTCTTATAAAATGGTTTTATTAGTGCGCGTGTGCTGCGCTCGAACCTTTAGGGTTACGGATACCTTCAACCATTTCTTGGATTTCAACTGGTGTTTCAGCCGTTAGTTTAAGTACGATAGCTGCAACTACAAAGTTAACAATCATACCAATAAGACCGATACCTTCAGGTGAAATACCAAATAACCAGTTTGCCGGTGTATTCAACTCAGGGCTTACGAACTTGAAGTAGATAATATAAGCCGCTGTGAATGTAATACCTGTCACCATACCCGCAATCGCACCTTCTTTATTCATCTTCTTAGAGAAGATACCCATAATGATGGCTGGGAAGAAGCTCGCCGCTGCTAAGCCGAAGGCGAAGGCAACAACCGAAGCCACGAACCCTGGCGGGTTAATACCAAAGTAAGCTGAAATCACAATCGCTATCATCGCAGCTAAGCGCGCTGCAAGTAGCTCTTGTTTGTCACTTATATCTGGTTTTAAGGTGCGTTTTAATAAGTCATGGGATACCGAGGTCGAGATCACCAATAGTAAGCCTGCTGTTGTTGATAGCGCTGCTGCGATACCACCTGCTGCGACTAATGCAATCACCCATGCTGGTAAGTCTGCGATCTCAGGGTTTGCAAGTACCATGATGTCGCGGTCAACTTTAACTTCGTTTGCGCTGTTTGGATCATCAATCTTACCTGCTGAGTAGAACATTTTGCCGTCACCATTTTTATCGTTAAAGGTGATTAGGCCTGTTCTTTCCCAGTTTTTAACCCAAGCTGGTGCTTCTGCGTACTCTGTACCGCTACCGTCTTTACCGTTAATTGTATCAATCATGTTTACACGAGCGAATGACGCTACAGCAGGTGCTGTTGTATAAACAACTGCAATGAAAACAAGTGTCCATGCAGCTGAGATACGCGTGTCTTTAACACGTGGAACAGTGAAGAAACGAACGATTACGTGCGGTAAACCTGCTGTACCAACCATTAGCGCGCCTGTGATTGCGAATACATCAATCATGCTCTTCGAGCCTTCGGTGTACTGCGCAAAGCCAAGCTCGGTACTGAGTCCATCTAGTTTATCAAGTACAAACTGTCCTGAGCCATCGCTAAGGGTTGCACCGAAACCGGTTTGTGGGAAGAAGTGACCTGTCATCATCATTGAAATGAAGATTGCTGGAACAAGGTAAGCAAATACTAGTACACAGTACTGAGCTACTTGCGTATATGTAATCCCCTTCATACCGCCTAATACAGCGTAGAAGAATACAATCACCATACCAATGTAAACACCGGTCTCAATATCTACTTCTAAGAAGCGAGAGAAAACCACACCTACACCACGCATTTGACCTGCGATATATGTGAAACAGATAAAAATAGCACATAAAATTGCAACAACACGTGCAGCTTGTGAGTAATAACGGTCACCGATGAAATCAGGTACCGTGAACTTACCAAACTTACGTAGGTAAGGAGCTAAACAAAGTGCAAGTAGTACATAACCACCTGTCCAACCCATTAGATATACACCACCGTCATAACCCGCAAACGAGATAATACCCGCCATTGAGATAAACGATGCCGCACTCATCCAGTCAGCAGCGGTTGCCATACCATTTGCTAGCGGCGGTACACCGCCCCCTGCAACATAGAATTCATTTGTTGACCCAGCACGAGCCCAGATTGCGATGCCGATATAAAGCGCGAAGCTTAAACCGACGATAATAAACGTGAGTGTTTGAACATCCATTGCTTAGCTCCTATTCGTCTACGCCGTATTTTTTATCTAACGTATTCATTTTGAAAACGTAAACAAAAATCAAAGCAACAAAGGTGTAAATAGCGCCTTGCTGGGAGAACCAGAAGCCGAGTTTAAACCCAAAGAAACGTATCTCGTTAAGTACGTCTACCAGTAAAATGCCGAAGCCAAATGACACGACAAACCAAATTGCTAATAATTTAAATAGCAGTGCGAGGTTTTCCGCCCAATAAGCTTTTGCTTGTTCTTCATCTTTAAAAGCCATTTTTTATCCCCTTATGCATTACAAAAAAGTAATGAGTGGTATTAGTTGTCATTAACTAAGTTAGCAAGGGTTCTGATTTATGGAATTGAGACCATAGTCGTAACAGTTAGTTTACGTTTACGTAAACTGCAAAACACCGTTTGTTAACGAATGGTAAAAAACAATATTTAACAACAACTTAACCTATAAAGATAAATTTGCGAAATAGCGAAAATAGTAAAAACGAATGATCTGCGACATTAGTCTAATAACAGCGCATAAAACAGTACTATCTTTTAAATATCAACAACTTGCTTTTTATTAATTTTTATTGCAAAAAATCTAGCCATCGAAATCGCGCATAATTCTGGTAAGGTAGTGTTATTACAATAATTACTGAATTTAAACATGACAGCTGCGCTTTTATTTGTTGCACTCGCCTATATTGGCGTGTTGTTTTGGTTGGCAAATTGGGGAGACAAAACCACTCCTCTTGCAAAAAGAATTAGTCACCACCCATTTGTCTATTCTTTTTCACTAGGGATTTACTGTACGTCTTGGACCTACTATGGTTCGGTTGGTACAGCAGCCACCAGCAGTTGGAACTACTTACCTATTTTAATTGGCCCTGCGCTGCTATTTTTCTTCGGCCAAGGGTTTTTACGTAAATTAGTACTGGTCAGTAAAAAGCAAAATATCACCACTATCGCCGACTTTATTTCTGCTCGCTATGGTAAACGGCAAACCACCGCGATTATGGTAACGATTATCGCTTTATTAGCGACTATTCCGTATATCGCACTGCAATTAAAAGCACTAAGTAGCAGCTTCTTACTGCTGCAAAACGACGATCGTATTTCGGGATCTATGCTGGCCCTTTCAGCAACACTTATCATGGCAATGTTTGCGATATTCTTTGGTACTCGTAAGGTGGATGTAACCGAATATCGCTCGGGGCTGATGCTGGCTGTTGCCTTTGAATCGATGATTAAATTACTGGCTTTAGTGGCCGTTGCTGGGCTTGCTTTATACACATTATTTAATTTAACTACGGTGCAAACCGAGCAACTAAAGGGCTCTATTTGGCAGCACTGGCATAACTTCGACTTTTTTAGCTTTAACTTTATCGGTCAGTCATTAATGGCAGCTGCGGCGATTATCTGTTTACCAAGGCAGTTCCATGTAACTGTGGTCGATAACCAAGATAAACGCCATCTTTATACAGCCCGCTGGGCATTCCCCCTGTATTTGTTACTGACTGCTGCAATGATTTTCCCTATTGCAACGGCAGCTATACACCCAGGCATTGGTAGTGACTTCTCTCCAGATAGCTTTGTATTAGCCCTACCGCTGATGCACGAAAACGCCTTTTTAACGACCTTTGTATTTATCGGGGGTCTATCAGCGGCTACAGCGATGATTGTTGTAGCCACACTTACACTCAGCACCATGATCTCAAACGATGTGGTATTGCCGCTAATGCTGCGTCGTAAGTTTAAACGTAACCTCATCACCAGCAGCTATAAATCACAAATTCTGTTAGTTAGACGATTCACAATTGCTGGCATTTTGATTTTGTCGTATTTCTACCAGCAATGGTTTGGTCATGGTAAAGCTTTGGCTAGTATGGGGTTAGTGGCCTTTTCTTTAGTGTCGCAATTACTCCCAGCTATTGTGGGTGGTCTATATTGGCGAAAAGGCCATGCTTATGGGGTTTATGCGGGATTATTAGCAGGCTTCATTTGCTGGGTTTTATTCTTAATGCTACCTATTTTAGATGCAGGCAATACCTTAAACGCAGAGCTACAACAAACACTCATTACTCGTGGCACCCTCATTGCTTTATTTGCCAATATTGGCTGTTACATTAGTTTTTCGCTCGGTGCAGATGAGCGTTTAATTGATAAAATTCAGGCAGCTGCCTTTGTTAATCCTAAAGATCAAGCTGTGTTTGCTAGACGCTTGAATAAAAATGTGAAAGCCACCGTCTACGACTTTAAGGTTCTACTACAAACCTTCTTGGGCGTACAGCGATCGCAACAAGTTTTAGCCCATTACTCCTTAACTCATAACTTAGATAATAATAACGCACACCCAGAACCTGAGTTTATTGCCTATTGTGAACGCGCCTTAACTGGTGTGCTTGGTGCCTCTTCAGCACAGGCGCTGATCCACACAGTTGCCTCTGGTAAACGCATGGCCTTTGAAGAAGTCGTTAACTTTTTTGATGAAACCACACAAGCTCTGCAATTTAACCAAAACCTATTATTCACCTCACTTGAAAACCTCAGCCATGGTATTTCTGTTGTTGATAAAGAGCTTAATTTAGTGGCATGGAATAAGCGCTACGCAGAAATGTTTGACTACCCAGAAAACTTTTTAGAGGTTGGTCAACCCATAGAGGAAGTGATCCGCTACAATGCCGAGCGCGGCGAGTGTGGTCCAGGTGAAGTTGAGCGCCATGTAGAAAAGCGCGTGCAGCATCTTAAAAACGGCACGCCCCACCACTTTATTCGCCACCGCCGTAATGGCCAAGTGTTCGAAATGATTGGTAACCCACTGCCAGATGGTGGCTTTGTAACAAGTTTCTCTGATGTTACCACGCATATCGAAACGCAAAATGCGCTTGAAGAAGTAAACATGGACCTTGAAAACCGTATTGAAGCGCGTACTCAAGAAATCCGTACTATCAATAAAGATTTACAAGCACAAATCGACAGCCGAGTACAAACTGAGCAAGCACTTACTTTAGCTAAAAAAGAGGCAGAACAAGCTAATGACAGTAAAACGCGATTTTTAGCTTTAGCAAGTCACGATATTTTACAACCGCTGAATGCGGCGCGCCTGTACCTTGCAGCCATTGATGATAAAACCCTCTCGAACAACAACTTAAATAACTTTGAAAAGCTTGGCGCAAGTTTAGATTCAACGGTGCATTTGATGTCTGCGCTGTTAGAAATTGCCAAGCTCGAGCAAGGGGCAATGACGCCAACTCCACGTCACTTTAGTATTGATGACATACTTGCCCCGCTTAAGAACGAATACGCCATTATGTCGAGCGAAAAAGGCTTAAAGCTGACGGTGCGTTCAAAAGGAGTTATTGTTCACAGTGATATCACTTATTTACGACGAATTATTCAAAACTTGGTGTCAAATGCGGTTAAATACACTGATAGTGGCCGAGTTTTAATTGCTTGTCGCAAACGCAAACATCATTTACGTATTGAAGTATGGGACACAGGCCCCGGCATTACAGAAGTAGAGCAAGCGAAGATCTTTAATGACTTTTATCGTATTGAAGCCGGTGATAACAAAGGGGTTGGCCTTGGCTTAGGAGTTGTAAAACGAATGGCCGACTTACTCTCTTTACGATTAGATGTCAGTTCAAAGCCTGGCAAAGGTAGCCGCTTTAGTATTGAAGTACCTTATGGTGAAAGCCAATTTATTCAACAAAAAGAGGCACCTAAAAAAGGTGTTGAGAACCGCAGTGCAATGAATATTATTGCGGTGGATGATGACCCTGAAAACCTTAATGCCATGGCAAGCCTATTGCAAAAGTGGCAGGCCAATTATCAGCTCTTTGATCAAGTTGAAACCGTGATGGCCTATGCCAAAAAGCACCGAGCGCCCGATGTGATCTTAATGGATTATCAGCTCGGTCATGATTGCGATGGCATCACGCTTATTAAAACCCTACGAGAAATTTGGCAAAGCCCAGTACCGGCGATTTTAATCACAGCGGTACGTGATGAAGCGCTAAAACAGCAAACCAAAGAAGAGCAAATTCATTACCTTAGTAAACCTGTTAAGCCCGCAAAACTCAAAGCACTGCTTAACCACAGTACTTAACAAAAGCGCTTAACCAACGTTTTTAACAACAGCGCTTAACAATACCAATTTAAGGCAAAGCTGCGGGCTTTGCCTTAAATTTTTGGAACAACCAACTAAGCGCCACTAACGACAAGCCTAAGCCGATAAACGAAATAGCCCGCAATAATCCAGTTAAGTTTGCCATATCAATCAAGAACACTTTTAACACCACCAGCGCCAATAAGCCAAGGCCAAGCTTTTGTAATAACGTAATGGTTTTTAAATGCCCTATCACAACTAACATAGCTCCGATAATAAGCCAAACTAAAGAATAACTGTAAAGCTCGGCATCTGAGGTTGGCAAAGCAATATTTATAAACTCGCCTTGCCAGTTGTGGCGAATTTCCGCATTGATATATAAAACACTCATCACACCTGCAAGTGCTGTAAACAGCTTTTGTAAATAGTGTTGAGATTTCGTCAGTCGGCTTGCCCAAATTGCAATTAAAGCTGGTACTAACCAAAGTAATAGTAACCAGTTAATAATCGGCCAGCTGCCTATATTTATCGGTTCAAAAAACGGATTTACAGCGGTAAAGCTTTTCACTACTAGCAAGCCGCTTAATGTTAATAACGCAAAACCAGCCATTTGATAGAGCTTAACCAATTGCGCAGTAAAGCGTGAGCGCAGTAAGTAAACACAGCCCAAGATGCCCCAGTTACAGGTCAGTAAAATATGCTCATACACAGACAAACTCTCAAAATCAGGATAGCGCCCTACTAACTGATAGCTCGTCTCTGTGGTAATAAATAAAGCAATGCAATGTAGGGCTGCCCCCTCTAGCCACATTCGAACAGATTGCTGCTGCCAATGCCTTGCTGCCAAGTAAAATAAGCAAGCACATACAGGATAAACAACCAAACTCCAATGTACACCGAGCAGCAGCGCATCACTGTAATCCGCTGACCAAGGTGCAAAACTTAATCTAATGAGTAAAGCACCAACTAAACCTTTAAGCGGCCAAGTCAGTATGCTGAGTGACTGTTTATTCACATAAAAACTGATCAACAACACTTGCACAGCAAGCGCTAAGGTCAAGCTGCTGCCTTCAAGGAGCATGGTTAATGCCAAACTAATATTGGCATTACCGCCAAGCCAGTAACTAAATACTCGCATTGGATTTGTGCTATTGATGGATAACTTAAATAGCCAGGCAGACAGTGCCAGTAATACAAAGCACCAAACCGGGTATGCCGTCATCAAGGCATGGTCGGGAGTGATGAGATATAAGCAACTAATAATCACAAAACTTGAAAGTGATGCGAGTAACGTAAAGCCAAAGCGTTTAGGGTATTTACGACCAAATAAAAAACCATAGCCAGCAAACAAAGCAATAAAAAACAGCCCTGCTCCGTAATTTTGCCTAAATACAAAAAGCTGCTCAGAATAATCAACAGTATTATTTTGCCCTGTCAGCAAACACACCACACTCACCACAGATATTATTAGCCAGTGATCCCATGCACTGTTTTTTAATACCAAAAACAACAGTAAAGCCACTAACAACAACATACTCAACTGCCAAGTAAGCAGTTGATTACTACTCATGAGTAAAAGATAAAGTGGTACGACAACCGCTAATAACAAAGGGTTGTCGGGCAGTTGTTTCAGTAGCGTTTTAAAGCGATGTGGGCGGTATTCAATTTGCTTAAAGCCCAGCCCAAGGCGTGGAATAGCAATTAACAATATGATGCTAAATAGAGCATAAAGATTAATAAACCAATGCAGGTTTTTAGATACTGTCAATGCAACTAAAATGTACCAACCTAAATGACCTGCCCATAACAGATACCACAGCCAATGACGTTTTACATAATGCGCTACCAGCGAAGCAGAAACACTAACAAAAGCAACATAGGTAAGCAGCGCTATAAAATCATTATTCCCAGTATTGACCCAAACCGGCACGCTGTAGGCGCCAATAATACCAATGACCGCAAGCACTGGACCAAAACGCAGCGCCATCCAGCTTGCAGCTACAGAGATTAAGGTTAAAACGCTAAATGCAGGTAATGCTTGGAGTAAGCCATAATGGCTGTAGGCCAGTAAAGTGAGCGCAAAACAACTGATAAAGCCGCCGCTAGCAAGCGCAGCGGGAATATAGTTACTAAACCCATCAAAGATAATACCTTTACGATGTAACACCTCAGCCGCAACAATTAAGCTCAGACCAAAAATAGCCCCAAGTGTGAGTCGCATAGTTTCGGATAATAAGCCTGCTTCCAGTGAATAGCGGGCTAAAAAGATACCACCAAAGGCAAGTGCAACCGCTCCTACCCAAGTTAGCCAATTGGCTTTGATTTGTGTAACGAGTTGGCTTACTAGCGGATTTAAAATGGCAGGCTTGGGTTTTGTTGGCTCTGGCTTTTTAGCGATAACCTCAATCGGCTTAATAATAGCTTTCGGCTTTGGTTCAAATTTTACTGTGTCAGTCAGATCTTCGTTTGAATTTTCAAACGTGTTTGCAGTATTTGTTTGAGGGTTATTAACATATGTCGCGTTAAGTTTTACTCGAAGAGCAACCACCTCTCGCTTTAAACTAGAGAGTTGAAAAAGGGCAATAATGCCAGCAATTGAGCCACCTACAACAACTAGTGCTAGTAAGACTAGTAACGCAATACCGCCGTCCATACTCTCTCCTTGTGTATACTTTAAACAAAAAAGCAAAAGCCTTAATTGTTTATACAATAAACACTTAGCAAGAGTAAATAAACAACGATATTGCGTTTTAGCCGGTTAAGACTGTTCAGTCACCGTACGCTCTAAGGTCATCTTGTAACCTGAATCAGTGGTTTCATCGTGTTCAATCACCAAGATATAGTTACCTTCTTCGGTAAAATCCATATCGCTTTGTTGCAAGAGCACAATCTGTTGGCCGTTATCTTCAAACACCACATAAGTTGTATAAACTTCGTTATCAACCACCTGCTCTTGTTGGTCGTATTGATCTAACCCTTCAACAACATTGCTAGTATCTTCAACCGTTTCGCCATTGAGGGTAAAGTACACATCGACTTCGTCTATCTCTTGTCCTGCATAGCTATCAATTAAGTTAACCACAGTAACTGCGTGGCTGTAGCTGCTTGGTGTTAGATTTTCTTCAATGGTCATCATACGAGGGCCGTAATCTTTGTCATTGTAGAAAAGACCAACCGCACTTTGCTCACGCTCTAATGTCATTAAGAAATTATCTACAATCGTGTCGCCAGCTTCATCTAACATGGCGACGCTGTAACTATTTGGCGACATGCTCATGTATTCAGAGTAACTATCGTTGCTAACAACTTCGGTGTTAGTCGCCGTTGTGCCTCGGGTTACTTTAAATTGGGTTTGCGTGTAATCATCGATGGTATTAATAAAACGCAGCTGACCTTGCGCGTCTTGGTGGTTTAGTTGTGTTACAGAGCTACTTGCCGTAACGACATCAAGCGTAATACCATCTTCTTCTGTTGCATAACTTGGGCGGATCATCGCCATGTACGTTGCTTCATCATTAAAATACACGGTTGGTGATTCAAAAATCACATCTGTGCTGCCGCTAGCGGTGATATAAATAGTGTAATAACCTTCCTCAAGCGTGGCTAATTCTGGCTCAACGAGGTATTGCGAAGTCATTAATAACTCTGCGGTATCAAATACACCATCGTCAGTGGCAACATATACATCGTAAAGATTGTCTTCGCCAACAATATTAAAAAAGCCGACATTGAATTCATCTTCATCGCTTGACGTCGGCACACTGAGCTCTGTAAAAATTGGTTCAGCAAAGTCACCATTCATTACTAATAACTGAGTTTGATCATTTTTTATATTGATAGTTTCTTCGTCAATCGTAATATAACTGTCGTTGGCATCAACATATTCAAAACTGAGATCATACTCCCCCGAACTGTAGTTATGACGAGTTGATACATCACCAAAGTCTGCCCCCGAGCGCTCAGTGTCATCAACAAATAAACGCGTGTACGGGCTGTTGTAAGAGCCATTGTACAGTTGCACATAGCCACTGTTGCTACTGCTGCTGTCATCGCTTGAGCAGGCAGCTAGTACCGAAAGCAAACTTGAGGCAACAATTGTTTTAAGCAGAGTGCTTTTCATGGAATTTTTTCCTTATTGTTTGTAATACCCCATTTTGACTTGAATAAATCGAAATAATTCTATGTTTTACAAACTATTACCTTCACTTACAGTTACTTACGATAAAGTTAAAAAGTGTAGAAAATGATGTAGAAAAGCACTTAATTAATCATAATTATGGACAGAAAATCACATTTATAGTGAAAGCAGCTTACTTTTACACGAAAAGTAAATAATGGTTACATTTTAGGCGTTTATGCAATCAAATCAGATAAATTATTAGATAGTTAAATTTGCGCTATGCAGCACAAAAAAATTAGCAAATAATGGTGATCACACAAACGGGATTAGAATGAGGACTATGAACACGATTTTAACCACTCAATGCGATGATGATGTTGGTCTAATTGCCAAGATCACTGGCCTTTGTCATCAGCATAATTTAAACATTACGCGTAATAACGAATTTGTAGATAAAGATGCTAAACGCTTTTTTATGCGTACAGAGTTAAGCGGTGTTATTGCTGAGGACTTTTTACCAAGGCTTGCTGAGCTACTTCCTGATGGCGCAGAGCTTGCCCTGCACAGCAGCGAAAAAACGAAAGTGGTATTGCTTGCCACTAAAGAAGCGCACTGCTTAGGTGGTGTATTACTTAAGCAGTTCGAAAAAGCCTTAAACATCGAAGTACTGGCTGTGATTGCCAACTACGCTGATTTAGCGCCATTGGCTGCAGGCTTTGGCGTGCCATTTCATGTGGTATCGCACGAAGGTTTAAGCCGTGCGGAGCATGATCAACAAGTCGGTGATTTAATTGCCAGCTATCAGCCTGATATTATCGGCCTTGCAAAATATATGCGTATTTTAAGCCCTGAATTTGTGGCGCGCTTTGAAGGTAAGATTATTAATATTCACCATTCATTTTTGCCTGCCTTTATTGGTGCAAAGCCTTACCATCAGGCGTTTGAACGCGGTGTAAAAATTATTGGTGCGACCGCCCATTTTGTTAATAATGAGCTTGATGAAGGGCCGATTATTTTACAAGATGTGACGCATGTCAGTCATGCGGATACCGCAGAGATGATGGCAAAAATGGGTAAAGATGTAGAGAAAACAGTATTCTGTAAAGCGCTGCAACTCGCATCTGAACATAAACTGTTTATCAATGGAAATCGAACCGTGGTGTTCGCTTAAGCAATAAAATGAAGAGGCTGAATGGCCTCTTTATTGTTTTTATTATCTTTTGTTATGCCGACTCAATAGGCTCTAATTGTAACTTAGAGGCAATTAATACCGCTTGAGTACGGTTATACACACCTAGCTTTCTAAAAATTGCTGTAATGTGTGCTTTAACGGTTGCTTCAGAAATATGTAACTCGTAAGCAATCTGTTTGTTTAACAAGCCTTCGTGCAAGTATTGCAACACCTTGTATTGCTGCGGCGTCAGTGAAGCTACTTGCGCTGCAATTTCTTTGTCTTCGCCATCTACGGCAGCCACTTTATCTTTAAGTTCAAGTGGCAGCCAAACATCGCCTTCAAGAATGTGGTTGATTGCCAGCGCAATATCATCTGATGAAGATGATTTAGGAATAAATCCCATCGCACCATAACCCATTACTTTAGAAACTACATTGATGTCTTCGCTGCCAGAAACAACAGCTATTGGTAAGCTTGGATAGTCTTCGCGAATGCGAATAAGGCCGTATAAATCGCCATTGCCTGGCATGTGAAGGTCTAGTAGTAAGATATCAAGATCTTCTTGCTCGCTTAGCACCTGCAAAGTGGTATCAAAGTTTTCCGATTCAAACACTTCTAAATCAGCGAACTTAGCACTCAATGCCCCTTTCAGCGCTTCACGAAATAACGGATGATCGTCCGCTATTAAAAACTGACTCATGGTTCACTCCTAATAAATTCGGCTGACACCTATTTCTAAGTGACAGCCGATATACTACGTTTAGAATCAACTTCTAATCAAGTTTTTAACGCGATTTTAACGATTTAATCGGTTTTCGATTAGCTCATCAACAACGCTTGGATCGGCTAGTGTAGAGGTATCACCAAGCTGTTGGTGCTCATTTGCCGCAATTTTACGTAAAATTCGACGCATGATCTTACCAGAACGAGTTTTCGGTAAACCCGGAGACCATTGGATCATATCTGGTGATGCAATTGGGCTTAACTCTTTACGAACCCAGTTACGTACCTCTTTTGTTAGTTCATCACTCACTACAACACCCTCATTTGGAGTGATGTAAACATAGATGCCCTGACCTTTAATATCATGCGGGTAACCAACTACAGCCGCTTCTGCTACTGCTTCGTGAGCAACCAATGCACTCTCGATTTCTGCAGTACCTAGGCGGTGACCTGATACGTTAAGTACGTCATCTACACGGCCTGTGATCCAGTAGTAGCCATCTTCATCACGACGACAACCGTCACCTGTGAAGTACACACCAGGGTATGCTGAGAAATAGGTTTGTTCAAAGCGCTCATGGTCGCCATAAACTGTGCGAGCTTGTGATGGCCAGCTGTCTAAAATAACAAGGTTACCGTCAACCGCGCCTTCGAGTGTATTACCTTCAGCATCAAATAAGGCTGGTGCAATACCAAAGAACGGACGAGTTGCTGAGCCTGGCTTCATATCTGTCGCACCTGGTAATGGTGTGATCATGATGCCACCAGTCTCTGTTTGCCACCACGTATCGACGATTGGGCAGTTTTCGTTACCAATATGCTCGTAATACCATGCCCACGCTTCTGGGTTAATTGGCTCACCTACAGAACCCATAACACGAAGACTTTTACGAGTTGAAGTCGCTGTTGGCTCATCGCCTTTCGCCATTAGAGCACGAATAGCAGTCGGTGCTGTGTAAAGGATAGTCACGTTGTGCTTATCAATTACTTCACCCATACGGCCCGCTGTTGGGTAAGTTGGCACACCTTCAAATACGACTTGCGTGCAGCCATTCACTAATGGGCCATAAGCAATGTAGCTGTGACCTGTGATCCAGCCCACATCGGCACTACACCAGAAAATATCGTCTTCTTTAAGATCAAACACATATTCATGTGTCATCGATGCATAAACAAGGTAACCACCGGTAGTATGAACCACACCTTTTGGTTGACCCGTTGAGCCTGAAGTATAAAGAATGAAAAGCGGATCTTCTGCATTCATTGGTTCAGGTTCGCACTCAGCTGGTAAGTCAGCGACAAGCTCATGCCACCAAACATCATGACTATTCCATTCAACTTCACCACCCGTTAGCTGATGAACAATAACGTGCTCAACGGTGGTTACCGAGTCTTGTGATACCGCTTCATCAACATTTGCTTTAAGTGGTACGCAGTTGCCAGCACGGCGACCTTCGTCTGATGTAATGACCACTTTAGCGCCTGAATCATTAATTCGGTCAGCAATCGCTGATGGAGAGAAACCACCAAATACCACAGAGTGAATCGCACCAATACGCGCACACGCTTGCATAGCGTAAATAGCCTGCGGTGTCATTGGCATATAAATAGCAACACGGTCACCTTTTGATACGCCTAACTTTTTAAGGCCATTGGCTAATTTTGCGACTTCGTCGTGAAGCTGTTGGTAGCTAATATTTTCGTTGTGTTCAGGGTTGTCGCCTTCCCAAATGAGGGCTGTTTTATCGGCTTTAGTGGCAAGGTGGCGGTCAATACAGTTATAAGATGCGTTAAGTTGGCCGTCTTCATACCAGCGGATGCTGATGTGGCCTTTGTCGAATGAGGTGTTCTTTACTTTATTATAAGGAGTTGACCAATCAAGACGTTTACCGTGCTCTCGCCAAAATCCTTCAGGGTCATCAATAGATTGCTTGTACAGTGTATTATATTTATCGTTGTCAACTAGTGCTGCATTCTTGATATGCGCTGGTACTGGATAGATACTTTCTGACATTGTTGTCGTCTCCATTTTAATTACTTGCCTACGGCCTGCATCAAGGATCACTCAGCAAAGCCCCTGAAAGTATTAGACCTTAGTTGTATATCTTGTCATTTAACAAAAAACGTCGAAATCGCCTTCTATAATCTAGTTCAATGTTAGATTGGTTGTGATTTAACCAGATATTCCACCTTAGTCTAATAGACCAATAGATAATTGAGAGAAGTCTTATCTTAAACAACAGTGGTACAACAACATTATTAAAAAATCATTAATGCAACAAGTAGCTTCGACAGGAATACACATTATGACAACAACAAAAGTAACCGCATTAAAAACACTAGCAGCTTCAGCTGTTTTATCAGCACTTGCCAGCAATGCTAACGCTGCAACCATTGGTAACACAGAGGTTTCTTATGGTGGCTATGTAAAACTTGATGCCATGTGGAGTGATTACTCAGCAGGCGTACCAGCCGGTGGTAGTATTGGCCGTGACTTCTATGTACCAGGTACAACACCAGTAGGCGCAGACAGCGACAGCGATGCTGTATTTGACATGCACGCGCGCCAATCTCGCTTTAACCTAGGTACCGCAACAAAGTTAGACGATGGCAAAACCATCAAAACTAAAATTGAAATCGACTTTATTGCTTCAGCACCAGGCGGTAACGAACGCGTAAGTAACTCTTATGCGCCACGTATTCGTCAGGCATTTGTAACTTATGATGGCTGGTTATTTGGTCAAGCATGGTCAAACTTTCAAAACGTAGGCGCATTACCTGAAACACTCGACTTCGTGGGACCTGCTGAGGGTACCGTGTTCGTACGCCAAGCACAGGCACGTTACACTACTGGCAACTGGTCATTCTCTATCGAAAACCCAGAGAGCACAGTCACAGTAGACGGCGCTCGCGTAGCCACTGATGATGCATCAATGCCTGACTTTACAGCACGTTATGCACATAAAGCTGATTGGGGTGAATTAGTATTTACCGGTCTTGCTCGTCAATTAACATACAAGCAAAATGGCATTGATGCAGATACATCATCGTTCGGTATCAGCGCCTCAGGTAAAGTTAATTTTGGCCAAAACAACCTAAAATTCATGCTAACTCAAGGCTCAGGTTTAGGCCGCTACATTGGTTTAAACGTAGCAAATGGTGCTGTGCTTGATGGTGATGATTTAGATGCGATTGATTCAACATCAGGTTTTATTGCCTACCAACAACACTGGAACAGCCAATGGCGTTCTACTTTCCTTTACTCATTCTTCTCAGCAGATAACAACACAGATTTACTTGCAGTGACTGGCGACCCTACAGAAATGAGCCAAAGCTATAGTGCCAACCTTTTATACTCGCCTGTTAAAAAGCTCACCTTTGGTGTTGAGTTTAAACATGCCGAGCGTGAGTTAGAAAGCGGTGCTGACGGAGATATGGATCGTCTACAATTTTCTGCAAAATACGTTTTTTAAGATTTAAACTTATTTACTTCCTGAAGCGGCTTCGGCCGCTTTTTTTATATCTCCTTTTTATATTTCTGTGCCCTTTAAACTTTTTTGCAATCAATTATTCACTAAAACAGCAAACCTTAATTGCAAATTATTTTCATTTAGATTAGATTACGCATTAATTTCACGATTCATTGAACTAATTGGAACTTTGCATGTCATCAACAAAAATTTTGCGCTTATCTCAATTAAGCCTTGTGACCTCAGCACTTTTAAGTGGCCACGCTTTTGCAGAACAACAAAAAGAAGAACAAGCAATTGAAAAAATTGCCGTGTATGGCCAGCATCATAAAAACTACATCACAGAAGAAGCACAGTCTGCGACCAAATTAGGGCTAACAATTAAAGAGACACCACAGTCAATCTCTGTTGTTTCACGTGCATTAATGGATGACTTCTCACTCGATAATCTAAACGCTGTACTTGAAAGCACACCGGGTGTGACTGTTGAGCAAATTGAAACTGATCGTACTTATTTTAAAGCTCGCGGTTTTGAAATCACTAACTTCCAGGTTAATGGCATGGGTATGCCACAAGACAACGGTTCAATCCAAGGTACTCTTGATACCTCTATTTTTGATAGTGTTGAAATTGTACGTGGTGCCAATGGTTTAATGACAGGTGCGGGTAACCCTTCAGCAACCGTGAACATGGTTCTAAAACGCCCTACTTATCAAACACAAGTAAATGCGTCTGTATCGTATGGCTCTTGGGACAACAAACGTTTAGAGCTTGACGCTTCAACAGCTATCAACGAAAACCACGCTGTACGTGCAGTATTCACTAAGCACAAAACTGAGTCATACCTTGACCGTTACGAGCAAGATAAAACAATTTATTACCTAGCCTACGAAGGTCAATTAACTGATAGCACAGTAGTCACTGCAAACTATGTAAATCAAAAGAAAGATGCCGACAGCCCACTTTGGGGTGCCTTACCACTTTATTACAGCGATGGTTCAGCAACAAACTTTGATGCGTCAACCAGCACTGCTTCAGATTGGTCATATTGGAATAACACAACTGAGCAGCTGTTCTTATCAATTGAGCAAGCAATCACCAATACTTGGTTCTTAAAAGCCAGCTACGCGCACTTAGAAAATGAGCAAGATTCTGAGCTTTTCTATGTTTACGGCACACCAGACAGAGAAACAGGTCTTGGCCTAACTGGTTATGCGAGTGAATATGACCACAAAGATAAGCACGACATTTTAGATATCTACGCAACAGGAAAATTTGATTTATTTGGTATGGAACATGATCTGTCATTTGGTGTAAACCAAGCAGATATGGATAATAAAGATAAATCATTGTATGACCGTACAACAGGCAATGGTTTCCCTGCAATGCCTGAGCTAGGTGGTTGGGACGGTGTTGCGCCAGTACCAACACTTACTGATGGTTTAACAGGTGCTGATATCACTAGCCGTCAACGCTCTGCATATGTTTCAACACGCATTCGTGCAACTGACGCATTCAGCATTTTAGCAGGTGTGAGCCAAGTAAATTGGGAAACTGAAGGTGCCTCTTACGGCGTTGCAAAAGACAAAGATAGCGACCAAACGGTGCCTTACTTCGGTGCTGTGTATGATATCAACGAAAGCTTCTCAACTTATGCAAGCTACACAGAAACCTTTGTTCCACAAACAGAGCGTGACATCAATGGCGATTACTTAGATCCAATCACAGGTAAAAGTAGCGAAATTGGTGTGAAAGCGCAGCTACTTGATGACGATTTATTTGTAACTCTTGCATACTTTGATGCTAAACAAGTTGGCCTTGCTGTTGCTATCCCTGATTCATTACCTGACGACACTCGCTACTATGGTGCAGATGGCATTAACAGCGACGGTATTGAAGTAGAGCTTAGTGGTCAAATCAACGAAACACTAAGTGCAAGCTTCAGCTACAGCAATCTAAACATTGATGGTGATGAGTTAGTCAAAGACTACACACCTGAAAACCAATTCAAACTTGCTGTAACTCATAAAGTGCCTGAAGTTGATGGTTTAACCTTTGGCCTAAACTATCGCTGGCAAGACGATACAAAGCGCGTACAAGTTCGTGATGCGGCAACAAATGCTGCACTTATCACCACAACGCAAGATGCGTACGGCCTATTAAACCTAATGGCAACATACGATATTAATGACAATATGAGCGTTAACTTGAACGTTAATAACGTGACCAACGAAAAGTACATCCACAGTCTTTTCTGGGCACAAGGTTATTACGGCGCACCACGTAACTACTCAGTGTCTTTCAACTGGCAGCTGTAAGCTTTGAGCTAGAAGCTGAAAGTTTTAAGCTTTAAGTACATGAAAAGCCGCATCATATGCGGTTTTTTTATTACCCCATTTTACTCTAAGAGCAAAAAACATAGCGAATAACCTTCACTTCATTGCACCTTATAAATTTTTCTGTAGTGTATTAAAAAATGAATATTTTAGTTATTTGGTACAGATTAATGGATGCTAAAAAATCGAAACGCTCTAGAAGATGTCCAGATTGTGGATGGAAGTTTCCAATAGCCAAAGCGAGTACACCAATAGACAGGGTTGACGGTAAACTATTCACTTGCCCTGATTGCCAAACAGCTCTCATATATCGAACTGATACAGAACTTATGTATCGAATTTTCACGCTGATGACAATACCAGCTACCAGCTTGGCATTCATATATGACGATAATGCGCTATTTGAAACAATAGCGATTTTTTTGATAATCCCTCTGGCAACCCTTGCTGCTATTTTATGGCGTCGTAGCGAATATATTGAACGTGTAAAATAACTTAAAATTGTCACTGAATTGAAAATGCGACAAACTACTTCCTACTCCAACAACTGCGGGTATATCCCGCATTAAGTTCTGTAATTAAACGCGATATAAAATCGCAACTACAAGCAACCATAAAAAAACCGCTAACTGTGTAGCGGTCTTTTTGTGTTAAGTGCGGGTCAAATCACGCTTAACTATACTCTTTTGCGGTGTTTATAGCTCGTCTTCAGCTAATAGGCCTGCATCTTCACCATCTTCTGGTTGCACAGTTGCTTGAAGTAATAGCATCTCACGTAACTTACCTTCGATCTCATCTGCGATCTCTGGGTTGTCTTTTAAGAACTTAATTGAGTTTGCTTTACCTTGACCAACTTTGCTGCCATTGTAGCTGTACCAAGCACCTGATTTTTCAACAATCTTATGCTTAACGCCTAGATCGATTAGTTCGCCTTGTTTAGAAATACCTTCACCATACATGATGATGAACTCAGCTTGTTTAAACGGCGGAGCAACCTTGTTTTTAACAACTTTAACGCGGGTTTCGTTACCAACAACCTCATCGCCTTCTTTCACTGAACCAATACGACGAATATCGATACGTACTGAAGCGTAGAATTTAAGTGCGTTACCGCCTGTTGTTGTTTCAGGGTTACCAAACATAACACCAATTTTCATACGGATTTGGTTGATGAAAATACATAGTGTGTTTGAACGCTTGATGTTACCTGTAAGCTTACGTAATGCTTGTGACATTAAGCGAGCTTGCAGACCCATGTGTGAGTCACCCATGTCACCTTCGATTTCAGCTTTAGGTGTTAAAGCTGCTACCGAGTCAACAATCACAACATCAACAGCACTTGAACGAACTAACATGTCACAAATTTCTAATGCTTGCTCACCCGTGTCTGGCTGAGAAACAAGTAAATCATCAATGTTTACGCCCAATTTTTGTGCGTATACAGGATCTAGAGCGTGCTCAGCATCTACGAATGCACACGTTTTACCTTGCTTTTGAGCTTCAGCGATAACTTGTAAAGTAAGTGTTGTTTTACCTGATGATTCAGGACCATACACTTCAACAATACGGCCTGTAGGTAAACCACCAATACCTAGTGCGATATCGATACCAAGTGAACCTGTTGAGATTGCTTCAATATCTAGGGCTTTGTTGTCGCCCAGTTTCATAATTGAGCCTTTACCAAATTGACGCTCAATTTGTGATAAAGCAGCGTCTAAGGCTTTTTGTTTGTTATCGTTCATTCTGTTCTCCAAATCCGGCTAATGCAGACAGTATACTGTATGAAATCACAGTATCAAGCTAATTTTCAGATTTTATCAATTCAATTATGTTTTTTAATGAATAAACAATAGCTTGCAGTCTAACTTCAGCTCTATCACCAGCGAAAACCTGTTTGCTTGGGTAGTTTTGACCAGCAAAATGAATACAAAACCACACTAATCCCACAGGTTTATCCAGTGTTCCACCACCGGGGCCTGCTATCCCCGAAATAGCTATTGCAATATCGGCGTTTGCAGCTTTTGCCGCCCCCGATGCCATTTCAACAACGGTTTGTTCACTCACCGCGCCAAAGCTGTTTAAGGTTTGCTCGCTAACGCCAATGAGCTCATGTTTTGCTTGGTTACTATAAGTAACAAACGCTCGGTCAATATAATTAGAACTGCCCGGGGTATCGGTGAGCGCATAACTCACTCCACCGCCAGTGCATGATTCTGCGGTAGTGATCCATAAGCGTTTATCCGTTAAAATAGCTCCTAATTTCGCAGCAAGTGTTTTAATCTCTTGATGTAATTCCATATTCAGCCTTTGGGTAAATACATGTCGTTTGATCTTTATGCACCGCACACTATAAAACAACAAACCCCTATGATGCAGCAGTATCTAAAAATAAAAGCCGAGCATCGGGATATTTTATTGTTTTATCGTATGGGCGACTTTTACGAACTTTTCTTTGATGATGCCAAGCGTGCAGCACAACTTCTTGATATTTCTCAAACCCACCGAGGTAAAGCCGGTGGCGATCCCATTCCAATGGCGGGTGTGCCCTATCACGCAGTAGAGAACTATTTAGCTCGCCTTGTACAAATGGGTGAGTCGGTGGCTATTTGTGAACAAGTTGGCGACCCAGCTACAAGCAAAGGCCCTGTTGAGCGTAAAGTTGTGCGCATTGTTACACCGGGCACTATTTCTGACGAAGCGCTGCTACAAGAACGCCAAGACAACTTACTAACCAGTGTGTGGCAAAGTAAACAAGGCCTATATGGTATTGCTTATTTAGATATTAACTCTGGCCGGTTCAATGTGTTAGAAGTTAATACCGATGAAGCATTTAGCTCAACATTACAACGTTTAGCCCCTGCTGAGCTGCTATATAGTGAAACATTTGCAAATGTGCATTTAATTGAACATATCAAAGGCGCACGTCGTCGCCCAGAATGGGAATTTGATTTAGATACTGCACAGCATTTACTGTGCGACCAATTTGGCACCAAAGATTTAGTTGGTTTTGGTGTAGACAAAGCACACGCTGCTTTGGTGGCTGCGGGCTGCTTAATGCAATATGTAAAAGACACTCAACGTATTGCCCTGCCGCATATTCGTGCGATTACCCTTGAGCAAAACGAACACGCGGTGATCTTAGATGCCGCAACCCGTAAAAACCTTGAACTAACAGTTAATTTATCAGGCGGCTACGAAAACACGCTTGCGCAAGTACTTGATAAAACAGCGACTGCGATGGGTTCACGCTTATTAAAGCGTCGTATTCATACACCAGTGCGCAGCAAAACAGAGCTCAACTCTCGACTAAACGCTATTAGTGCAATTATCGATGCGCAATTATGTGGTGAGCTACAAGAGTCATTAAAGCAAATTGGCGACATTGAGCGTGTTATCGCCCGTTTAGCGCTTTGCACAGCACGCCCGCGTGATTTAACGCGCCTGCGTAGCGCACTGCAAGCTCTGGCACCATTACACGAATTACTTCTGGACGCCAACGATCCGCGTATTAGTCAAATAATAGCGCAGTCACAGCAATTACCTGAGCTACAAGACTTACTAGAACGTGCTGTCATCGAAACCCCACCGGTGCTTATTCGTGATGGAGGTGTTATTGCCCCGGGTTATAACAGTGAGCTTGATGAATGGCGTGCCCTAAGCCAAGGCGCAACCGATATTCTCGAAAAGCTTGAAGAACGTGAGCGTGAACGCACAGGCATTAGCACTTTAAAAATTGGCTATAACAAGGTGCATGGCTTTTTTATTGAAGTAAGTCGCGCTAACTCGCACTTGGTTCCTGCCGATTATATTCGCCGTCAAACGCTAAAAAATAATGAGCGCTATATTATCCCTGAGCTTAAAGAGCACGAAGATAAAGTACTTGGTAGCCAGTCAAAAGCGCTAGCACTTGAAAAACAGCTTTACGAGCAACTCTTTGAGTTTATTGCTCCGCACATTGAGCAGTTACAAACAATGGCAGCAGTTTTAGCAGATTTAGATGTACTTAATAATTTAGCCGAACGTGCGCAAGCGCTAAATTATGCTAAGCCAACACTGTGCGACAACGATAATATCAGTATTAAACAGGGCCGCCACCCAGTGGTAGAACAGGTAATGAAAGACCCGTTTATTGCCAACCCTGTAGAGCTTAATAACGACCGTAAAATGTTGATTATCACAGGTCCAAACATGGGTGGTAAATCAACCTATATGCGCCAAACCGCACTTATTGTTTTGATGGCTCACATTGGTTGTTACGTTCCTGCTGATAGTGCAGAAATTGGGAATATTGACCGTATTTTTACGCGTATTGGCGCAAGTGATGACCTAGCATCAGGGCGCTCAACCTTCATGGTTGAAATGACCGAAACAGCAACAATTTTAAATAACGCCACAGCGCAATCACTGGTACTGATGGATGAAATTGGTCGCGGTACTTCGACTTATGATGGCTTATCGCTTGCCTATGCAACGGCTGATTATTTAGCATCAAAAATTGCCGCTAAAACCTTATTTGCAACTCACTATTTTGAGTTAACCGAACTGGCCGAACAAAAAACGGGATTGGTTAATGTGCACCTAGATGCCATTGAACACAACGACACCATTGCCTTTATGCATACCGTGCTTGAAGGCGCAGCAAGCAAGAGCTTTGGTTTACAAGTTGCTGCTTTGGCTGGTGTACCAAAAGCGGTTATCCAACAAGCAAAACAAAAGCTTAAAATGCTTGAGAATCATCAACCTGTTACTGCCCCTATTGAGCAACAACAGCAAACATTAAGTTTTGATGATGAACCTTCAGAGCTTGAATTAACCTTAAAACAGCTTGATCCAGATAGCCTAACGCCAAGACAAGCACACCAACTACTGTATCAATTAAAAGAGTTACTGTAGTGCAATAAAAGAGCTATAAAAAAAGCTGACGTAACGTCAGCTTTTTTGTGTGTTCTAGACCCGAAGGCCTATGTATTGTTGTCAAATCAGGTGAATTGGTCGAATAGGCTATCTGTGCTTAACCCTTCGTGTTGCAAAATGTCTTTTAAGCGACGTAATGCTTCAACTTGAATTTGTCTTACTCGTTCACGTGTTAAGCCAATTTCACGGCCAACATCTTCAAGGGTTGATGGCTCATAGCCTAGTAAACCAAAACGACGAGCTAGTACTTCACGCTGTTTCGGGTTTAACTCTCCAAGCCAATCAACAATGTGCTTGTTGATGTCATTATTTTGTACTTCGCCTTCTGGACCATAGTCTTTTTCATCGGCGATAATATCTAATAACGCTTTATCATTTTCACCACCGATAGGTGTATCCACCGAGGTGATTTTTTCGTTTAAACGCAGCATCTTAGTAACATCTTCAACCGGCTTGTCTAAGCACTCTGCAATTTCTTCTGCAGTGGGTTCATGGTCAAGTTTCTGCGTTAATTCACGGGCTGTTCTTAAATAAACATTAAGCTCTTTGACCACATGAATAGGTAAACGAATCGTACGTGTTTGGTTCATGATGGCACGTTCAATGGTTTGACGTATCCACCAAGTTGCATAAGTTGAAAAACGGAAACCTCGTTCTGGGTCAAATTTCTCAACGGCTCTGATAAGGCCTAAATTACCTTCTTCAATAAGGTCTAGTAGCGCAAGGCCACGGTTGTTATAGCGGCGGGCAATTTTCACCACTAAACGTAAATTACTTTCAATCATTCGCTTGCGAGAGGCTTCACAGCCTTTCAGTGCTTTTCGAGCAAAATAGACTTCTTCTTCTGCGCTCAACAGCGGAGAAAAACCAATCTCACCAAGATACAGCTGTGTAGCATCTAAATTCTTGGCAACTTCTTCTTTTGCAAAAATTTCATCTTCGTTGTCGACTTCTTCAAGTAATTCAGAAGACTCTTCTTCGACTACCGTGTCATCAAATTTATCGTCAATCGCGTCAGTTTTTTTCTCAAGTTTTGCTGTGTGACCCATAAGCGTCCTCCCGAGCAAATATGTGATTGAGCTAAATCACTTTATCAATACCCTAAATGGCTAAGGTAGATACTTAGCAGGATTGACTGCTTGACCCCGATAACGAATTTCAAATCTCAAAGCCGTAACCGTAGAGTCTGAACTGCCCATTTCTGCTATTTTCTGCCCCGCCTTTACTTCCTGTTTTTCCTTTACAAGCAACTTTGAATTGTGCGCGTAAGCACTTAGGTAATCATCATTGTGTTTCAAAATGATTAAATTACCATACCCCCTCAATGCGTTGCCCGCGTATACCACAGTTCCATGTGCAGCAGCTACAACAGAAGCCCCTTGTTTATTAGTGATCTGTAACCCTTTAAAGCCATTCTCTTTATTAGAGAAGCGTTGCGTTACTTTACCTTTAGCAGGCCAGTTCCATACAACTTTTGCATTAGAATTACGTTTTTTTTCACTAATTATTTTGTTGGCTTGTTTCTGAACATACTCTCGTTGTTTTGGCTGATCAAGCTCTTTCTTTAATTTTTTGTTATTTTTTTGTATAGAAACAGTAGACTTTTTACTCGAATTCGTATATTTTTTCGTCTTTTTTTGTTTTTGTGCCGATTTTATGAGCGAAATATTCTGCCCAGGGAAGATGGTATAAGGTGCTGGAATATCGTTTATTTTTGCGAGGGTTCGAAAATCTTGCTGAGCACTAAAGGCAATTGAATACAATGTATCACCTTTTTTAACTACATATTTTGAACCTGAGATATTAACTTTGCGTGTGGCGGGTTTAACTTTATTATCTAAACTACTCACCGGTGCTGGGGCTTCGCGAGAAGTACAGCCAAAGAGCAAAATACTAAGAAACAAAGTAACATAGACTGTTATCTGCCTGCTCATCGTAAAATGCTCCTTATCGTACGAGTTTAATGGTTTTACGGGTTATCGCAGTAAAAAGTACGCAACCACAACTAAAACAACTAATCCCCAGCCAAGCGCTTCAACATATTGACGTAATTTCTGCTCCATTTTAACGCCGCCCCACTTCATTAAAGCCGACACTAAGAAAAAGCGTGCGCCACGACCAATTGCCGAAGCAATTAGAAACGGCAGAAATGCCATTTGCATCAAACCAGCACCTATGGTGAAAACCTTATAAGGTATGGGGGAGAAGCCCGCTAAAAACACCACCCACACACCGTAGTTTTCAAACCAACTTAGCGCTGTGTCAAATTTCGCTTGCCAACCCATTTGCGCAATCAGCGGCTCGACCACAGGTTCGAATAACCAAAAGCCAAGTAAGTAACCTAAAATACCACCAATCACTGAAGCAATCGTCGTAAAGCTGGCAAAACGCCATGCTTTATCTGGTTGAGCAAGTGACATAGGTGCTAGCATGACATCCGGTGGTACCGGAAAAAAAACAGATTCAGCAAAACTCATCCCTGCTAAATAACGCTCTGCATGGCGATGTTTAGCCCATACCAGTGCCATATCATATAACTTAGTAAACAACTTCAAAGTTTAACGTCCTATTCAATATCACCAGGTACCAAAGGTACAAATCTTACTGGTGCGACTTTATGTTCTGTGAAAGTATCGCCATTTCTAACGACCATCATTAATTGCTGATCTTGCTCACCGATAGGTGCAATCATAACGCCCCCATCAGCCAATTGAGCAAGTAACCCTTGTGGCATAGTGGCGGCTGCAGCTGTAACAATAATCCCCTCAAACGGCGCTTGTGATTGCCAGCCTTGCCAACCATCACCATGTTTCATGGTGACATTATATAAATCGAGTTTGTGCAAACGGCGTTTTGCTTGCCACTGTAGTGCTTTTATACGCTCTACCGAGCACACTTTAGTGAACGTTTTTGCCAGTATTGCCGTTTGGTAGCCAGACCCTGTGCCAATTTCGAGCACTTTATCACGTACGCCCGCTAAGCGAAGTAGCTCAGTCATACGTGCGACAATATAAGGCTGCGAAATCGTTTGTCCTTGACCAATTGGCAATGCGGTATTTTGATAAGCTTTGTGCTGTAAAACATCATCGATAAAAATGTGTCTGGGTGTTGAGGCTATCGCTTCAAGCACAGTGCTGTCTTCTACACCTTCGCGTTTCAATAACTCTGCTAATGCCAGTGCGCTGCGATTATAATTAGTCAGCACTATTAATCTCCATATTTGCTAACCAGCTATCGACTGCTTGTAAACTTTCTTTCGCTGTCATATCAACACTAAGCGGGGTCACTGATGCGTAACCATTATTTATGGCGTAAAAATCAGTGCCTTCACCTGCATCACTTTCAGCACCAAGGGTACCATACCAATAAATGTCACGGCCCCATGGGTCTTGTTGTTTCGTCATGGTTTCAGCTTTATGACGCGAACCTAAACGGGTTACCTTAACTCCTTTTAGCTCAGTAAGTGGAATATCTGGTACGTTTAAGTTGATGATTTGATCTTTCGGTAATGGGTGCGATGCCAACTCTTTGATAATACTCACCGCAATCGCAGCTGCAGTTTCAAAGTGATTTCCTTCTTTAGAGCATAACGACACAGCAATGGCAGGAAGTCCTAAGTGGCGGCCTTCAGTGGCGGCGGCAACAGTACCTGAATACAAGGTGTCATCACCTAAATTGGCACCGTGGTTTATTCCGGCTACCACGAGATCTGGCTGCTGCTCAGTTAACTCGTTAACCCCTAAGTGCACACAGTCAGTCGGCGTGCCATTAATTGAAATGAAACCATTATCAAGGGTAGTTGCACGCAGTGGATTCATTAACGTTAATGAATTACTTGCGCCACTGCAATTGCGATCTGGCGCCACTAAGGTCACATCTGCAATTTGCGTTAATGCATGATACAAAACCGCAATCCCTTTAGCATGTACGCCATCATCATTGCTCAATAAGATTTTCATTTACGCATCCTTTTGTTTTTGTTCTCTGGGGCTTGCATCTTGATAGTCCACCAACTCACGCAGTAAGGCAGTAGCAAAACAGCCTTTTGGTAGACCAAAACTTAACTTTAAAGTAGTTTCGTCAATCGTTTCAACAGCTAATGAATCAGGAATAAGGCGTAACATTCTACGCTCATTCTTAAGGCCAAGTTCGCTAAGGCCCTCTATCCAAGATTGATAAGGTTCTAGCCACACTTTTTCGGTTTCGGTCAGGCCTTTTTCGCCTTTACCAACCATGGGGGCCGACATCACAATATCACCAGACGCTAAGCGAGCAATATTGTCATCACTAATGTTGTCTTCAAAAAATGCATTACTGCCGCTGAGCATAAACACTTCGCGGTGCATTGTTTTTGCAAGGCCATGCTCGGCAACCCGCATACTCACAATTTCATTAAATACATAAGATCGTGCAGCTGAAATAACTAAACCACGCAATTTTTTATCGCGGATACGCTCTCCAGCAAACATGCGCTTTGCCATTTCAAGGTTGTGACCACCATGCCCAAAGCGCTGCTCACCAAAGTAATTAGGCACCCCTGCACGCACCGCGTTGATACGGCACAAAATATCCAGCGGCTCAGTCACGTTGCGTAACGTAATGGTAAAGCGATTGCCTTTATGGCAACCCGTTCTGAGCTTACGATTATGACGCTGTTGCGAAATTACAAAAAATTGCTCGTTATTCAGTTCACTAAATTCTATGTGCTTTTTAATTGGTACTGGCACGCTAAACCACTGTGTACACACGCCATGACGGTCTTTTAAGCCTGCATAACTCACGTCACGAGGGGATACCCCTGCTTTTTCGGCAATGCGTTTCGCAATAAACTGAGTATTTTCGCCTTTTTTTACAACCTGCAAGCAAACATGCTCACCAGAACCAGTAAAATCAATACCTAAGTCTTCATCAACCATGAAGTCTTCGGCGTGAGTTTTAAAGTCAGCCTTAGAAAGAGGTTTACCGTATAGGTAGTTTAACTCACTCATGCGCTTAGTTTGCTCATAATCACCACTGCGTGGCTTGAAATACCTTCTTTGCGGCCTTCAAACCCAAGCTTCTCTGTGGTTGTTGCTTTCACATTAACTTGTGAAATATCAGCTTCAAGGTCTTGGCATAAGTTTTCACGCATTGCTTGAATATGTGGCAACATTTTTGGTGCTTGCGCAACAATCGTCACATCGGCATTGCCAAGTACGTAACCTTGCTCTTTAGCAAGCCCAACCACGTGGCGTAGTAAAATTCGGCTATCAATATTTTCGTATTCGCTCGCAGTGTCTGGAAAATGCTTGCCAATATCCCCCATTGCTAATGCACCTAAAATAGCATCACACAATGCGTGAATGGCAACATCACCATCTGAATGCGCTAAAAAGCCTTGTGGGTAATCTATTTTTTCACCACAAATTACCAACGGGCCTTCGCCGCCAAATTTGTGTACATCAAAGCCATGGCCAATTCGAATCATGAGGTACTCTCGTTTTGTTGTTTTTGCAGTAAAAATGCTGCTAAATCTAAATCTTCTGGGGTGGTGATTTTAATATTGTCACTGCGACCGGCAACCAGCTTAACAGGCTGCTTAGCCCATTCAATTGCCGATGCTTCATCAGTGATAGTCACACCATTTTTAAGGGCACTTGATAGCGCATTAGTCAGCGCTTGATAAGGGAAAAACTGAGGAGTGAGTGCCTGCCATAAATCATCACGAGGCACTGTTTGCTCACTGTGGGTATGACCGCGCTTAATGGTGTCTTTTACTTTTGACGCTAAGATACCGCCTTCATTGGCAGCGATGCATTCTGTCATTAAACGCTGAATATCAGCCAAACACACTAACGGCCTTGCTGCATCGTGCACAAGTACCCAATCAGGTGGATTATCAGCAAGTGATAGCAAGGCGTTAAGCACTGAATCAGCGCGCTCTTTACCACCACTCACACGCTCAATACGCTTATCTATGTGTGGTAAATCAGCAAAGTAGCCGTCATCATCGCTAATTGCTACTTTGATGGTGTTTAATTCGTTAAGTTCTGCAAGTTTACTCAGGGTGTGTTCTAAAATAGTTTTACCCGCCAGTTCAATATACTGCTTTGGCGCCGAATGCTGCATTCGACTCCCTACCCCCGCAGCGGGAACAATGGCGGTTATAGTTTGCTTAATTTTCATTTTGTTGTTGGCCCGGCAAAACGCGAATAAAGGTTTCGCCAGGTTTAATCATTCCTAATTCATTACGCGCGCGCTCTTCGATACCTTCTTGACCAAGCTTTAGATCTTTTATATCTGCTTTAAGTACAGTATTGCGCTTTAATAATTTCGCGTTAGTGTCTTGATGAGAGGTAACCGCTTGTTTCAGACGAGTGTAATCTTGCACACCATTATGACCAAACCATAAACGATATTGCAGAAATAAAGCCAAACATAACAAGGCGAATTGAAAAACCCGCATTGAACACTCCTTCGCGGTTAAATTAAGTCAAAGGGCGTTTTAAATTACGCCAATTTATATTGCTTGCTAGTAGCATTTCTCTTAATGACAAACGCTTAGGTGTGATGCGTTTATTAAATTGCCATTGATGACCGCAACAGGCCGCCGCCATCACTGCCTTTGCAGGCTTAAGCAGTTGAATATGCGTGTTTTCTAGCGATTCACCTGAAGTATCAAACCAACCAAGCTCGTTGCAATGTACCTTATTGTCGCTTACTTGATCTAAGCTGTCTATGCGCACAGTTGTACATTGCTCGTCATTAATTAGCACGGGAACAATTAACCCGCGCTTAGCATGTTGACTATAAAAGTCTTTTGAGTCTTTTTTATTATAAACAGGTGGCGTTGTTTTTTGTTTTTCAAGCCAACTGCCATTTTGTGAATCAAGCTGTAATGGTGCATCGCCACTAACTATACGCATGGCTAAACGCTCAATATAGTAAGGCAAACTTGCTAATAAGCGTTTAAGCCTTGCAGTATCAGGTTCATCGACTAAACGCGGGATCTCACGAGCATAAAATGCATTACATAACTGCGCATACAAAGCACGTTCGGCATCAGTTTGCCAAATTTCGGCTTGTTGCGAGTGTTCGCTCTGTGAAGTTGGTTTAGACAATGCGCGCTCTTATAAAACAATTGCTTGACTGTTTTATAGCATAGAGCGTTTATTGAGCGCTACTTTACTGCGCCTTTTTTACCCAACTTTGCGTTACCAGTTTCTAAAAACTGCACTACTGCATCACGCTTTTTACCTAACAACAAACTACCATCAGCTAAAAACATAAAGTTTTGCCAACAACGCTTGAAAACGGCAAAGCTGGTTTCAATGATATTATCGCGAGCCATACAAAAATAAACAGTGGTATTAGCTTCCCACGCTAAGTGGTTTAGGATTTCTTCAGGTAACTGCTCGTCGCCCGCTTCCCATGCGTTTTCCCAGTTAATGGTCTCTGAAAAGCTGTCGTCTTTGCCGCACCAATCTGTTTTATCAAAAAAGTCAGGGTGATCATGTTCGCGGCTCACCATAGTAGTCCATAAGACCGCAGCGCGTTCAGCGCTCATTGGTTTAATTTGTGCTGCGTCTTCGCTGCTTATCGGCATATCTTTATGACGAAAAACCCAGGCTTTTTTGTATTCATCTAACGAAATATAATTCATAGTTTAGGCAGTTTGTTTCAGCGTAAAATGTGCAAACTGCAATTATACCCAAATGACTCCAAGATGCGAGATAAACACATGACAATCAAACCCGGTATTTACCAACATTACAAAGGCCCAAAATACAAAGTTGAATATATTGCTACCCACAGCGAAACGAATGAGCCACTGGTAATTTATCAAGCGCTATACGGCGAATTTGGTATGTGGGCACGCCCACTTAGTATGTTTACAGAAGTAGTTACTGTAGAGGGCAAAACGGTACCGCGTTTTGCATACCTTTCAGACGCCGACTAACTGTGGCATCATGACGTTATTAATCACTGCTCAGACCAGATAAGGTGACATCGTGCTTTTTAATTCAACCGATAACTACATTGCCAGTAACTCATTAAAACAAGCGGTTAACGCAGCGATCTTGCTTGAAAAACCCCTGCTTATAAAAGGTGAACCCGGCACAGGTAAAACCATGCTGGCCGAGGAGCTTGCAAAAAGCTTAGACACCACGCTAATTCAATGGCACATCAAATCAACCACTAAAGCGCAGCAAGGCCTGTATGAATATGATGCGGTATCTCGTCTTCGCGACAGCCAGTTAGGTGATGAGCGTGTGCACGATATCAGCAACTACATTGTAAAGGGGAAATTATGGCAAGCCTTTACCTATGGTGAGCAACATAACAAGCGCCCTGTGCTATTGATTGATGAAATAGACAAAGCCGATATTGAATTTCCCAACGACTTGCTATTAGAGCTCGATAAAATGGAGTTTCATGTTTATGAGACTGGCGAGCGAGTTATTGCAAAGCAACGTCCGATTGTGATCATTACGTCAAATAACGAAAAAGAACTGCCAGACGCCTTTTTACGTCGTTGTTTTTTCCATTACATTGATTTTCCAAGTAGTGAAGAAATGGCACAAATTATCGATGTACATCACCCGCATGTTAAACAAGATTTAGTTCGCCAAGCACTTGAGGTGTTCTTTAATCTACGTGACGTAAATGGCATTAAGAAAAAGCCATCAACCAGCGAACTACTCGATTGGTTAAAGCTACTGATGGCCGAAGATATAGACGCTAAAACACTGCATGATAAAAGCCAAAAAGGCGGCTTAATGCCAATGTTTGGCGCACTATTGAAGAACGAGCAAGACATTAGCTTAATCGAAAAACTTGCGTTTATGAGCCGCCGTTAAGATGTTAATTGCGTTTTTCTTTAAACTTCGCGAATATCGCTTACCTGTTAGTTTGCGAGAGCTACTTGATTTGATCAATGCGCTCAAGCAAGGGGTTATTTTTGCCGATGTTGACGCGTTTTATTACTTAGCGCGTACCATCATGGTCAAGGATGAAACCCACTTTGATCGTTTTGATAAAGCCTTTGCAGATTATTTTAGTGGCGTGGCCGACCTTGATCTGCTCGAAAGCTTAAAACAGCAACATGCCTTGCCTGATGATTGGCTGCGCAAAGAGTTTGAAAAACACTTAAGCGAAGAAGAAAAAGCGCAATTACAAGCCATGGGCGGCCTTGATAAACTCATGGAAACCCTCAAGCAACGCCTTGAAGAGCAGCGAAAGCGCCATGCAGGGGGCAATAAGTGGGTGGGTACCGGTGGCACTTCACCATTTGGCGCCTATGGGTATAACCCTGAAGGTGTGCGCATAGGCCAAGACGGTAACCGACATCGCCGTGCGGTAAAAGTGTGGGATAAACGCAGCTACCGAAACCTTGATAGTGACCGTGAAATCGGCTCGCGCACCATTAAACTCGCTCTAAAAAAACTGCGTAAATTTGCCCGTACTGGTGCAAGTGATACTCTCGATTTAACCGAAACCATCCGCGCAACCGCAAAACAAGGCGGCATGCTCGATGTGAAAATGGCACCAGAGCGCCATAATGCGGTAAAAGTATTGATGTTGTTTGATATCGGCGGTTCAATGGATGATTACATTCATACCTGCGAAGAGCTATTTAGCGCCGCCCACAGCGAGTTTAAACACCTTGAGTTTTACTATTTTCATAACTGTTTATATGAGCATGTTTGGCAAGACAACGAGCGTCGTCACTCAAACGTCATTGATACCATGACCTTGATTAACAAGTTCACCAGCGACTACAAGGTGATCTTTGTTGGCGATGCCACCATGGGCCCTTACGAAATCGCCTACCCCGGTGGCAGCGTTGAGCATTGGAATGAAGAGCCCGGTAGCGCTTGGTTAAACCGCATAACCAATCACTTTGATAAAGTCGCTTGGCTCAACCCACAGCCCGTTGAACACTGGCGCTATTATCAATCAATTGATTTTATAAAGCAGTTAATGGATAACCGCATGTACCCACTCACGCTAGATGGGATTAGTAATGCGATTAGGGAGTTGAGTTAGAGCTATCAGCCGTCAAACAGCATAAAAGCTGAGAAATGAATGTAAAGTTATAATTGTTTATAAATACAAATAACTAAGCCCCTTCTCGATCAGCTATAAACTGACGGCTGAAAGCTGACAGCTCCCATTTACATTCCCTTCCAAACCAAAAACACCAGCGCAAAGCCCACTAAGTAAACCAAACCTAGCCAGCTTAGGGTGCGTAATAAAGGTGAGTGATGAATGCTGGGTTCTGAGCGCACTAAACTAAAGTTCAGCCACGCAAATACTGGAGTAGTAACAAAAGCGAGGGTCATAGCAAAAGTGAGCATTGGGCCAAGGGCTGATTTAAAGAATAAAATCACTGCCATGCCAGAAAATGCTTGTAGTAATAACCACATATTTAAACTGTGCTTAGATTGTTTAATCGGTAGCAGTTTATGCGACTCATTTAATGTTCTCGCGTAGCCATCAAGTACCGTAAGCGTGGTGCCAAACATACATAAAAAAGCGATACCTGAAACCAGAGGCCTTGCCCACTCGCCCATGGTGAGGGCATACATATCAATTAGCTGCTTGGCAAAGGCGACTCCACCTAATTGCACTGCTTGTGCTTGGCCATATTGCACTAATACGCCTAATGAGAAAAACACTAACGCAAGTGCTGCGGTAAGCCAGTAGCCCAAATTAAAATCAAACAAGCCTTGTTGTTTTGTCACTGGTTGTTGGTGCTGCTTTTCTTTTAACCACAGTGAGCTAATTGATGATATTTCGATAGGCGCAGGCATCCAGCCCATGAGAGCGACCATAAAGCCGAGCATAGCAAGTTCGTACGGCGACGGCCCCACATAGTCAACCGGTGCCATTGGGCCATTATTAATAGCAACAACTAGCGCAGCTAAAGTGGTAACTGTTAGCAGCCCCATAATGAGCTTTGAAACGTTATCGAGCGCCTTAAAGTGCCCTAATAATAAAATGAGCAAACACACAGCCAAAATCAGCCAGCATAATAAGGTTACAGAAACTGTGACAGGTAATGCATAGTGCAGTAGGCTGGCCGTTAATAATAAAACCCCCGCAGTATTCACTACGGCGGCGACTATATTAAGCGCAATAAAGCTATAGAAATACCCAGGTCCTTTTTTCTTGTAGCCCTCAACTAAACTTTGTTTGGTCGCAAGGGTGTACTCCATACCGAATCGAAAGAATGGGTACTTCAATACGTTAACTACAATGATTAGCCAAAATAGCTGCCAGCCGAATAACGACCCGGCTTGTGTTGATGCTACTAGATGTGAGCCACCAATGGCGGCTGTAGCCATTAAAATCCCCGGCCCTAAAGCATTTAATTTAGACTGCCAATTTGATACTGCTGATTGCATAAGTTGTGTGTGTTTTATTCTTAGTTACAAGCAACTTACAGCGTTTTAGGTGAGATTGGAAGCAGAGCAAGTTAGCAAGTTAGCAAGTTAAGCAAGAAAAAAATAAAGAAAAATAGAAAATATCAAACAATAATAATAAGATAAGAAATATACCATATAATAAAAAAATAAACAAAAAAAAAAAAAACATAA
>NZ_PNDF01000052.1:0-37813 GCF_005887195.1 Pseudoalteromonas sp. S1650
GGCGTGTTGACCTTTGTGGATTAAAATTTGTTCACTCTAGGGGCGATTTAATCGCGGCGCGAGATTTGTAACCTAGTGGGCTAAGTAAAAATCGAGCAAAGCTACCGCGTCCTGCTCACGCCCCTTACCTACATCCATGTAGGTAACAAAGAGTTAATCGCCCCTAGGAAGAACCCGAAGGGCAGCGCGTGTTTGGCATTGATGCTGCGTTATCGCCTATTTATGTGGAACAATCACACTACATAGGCTCTGTCTTGCCTAAATACCAAACACACTGCTGCAAAATTAATCACAAAGGGTCAATACGCCCTAATACGCCTGCTGTTCTATGGCTGCATAAATAGCGTTACACAACTTAGTTAAGTTTTGTTCGTCGCTTATGTAGGGTGGCATTAAGTAAATTAATTTACCAAACGGGCGTATCCACACACCTTGCTCGATAAAAAAGCGTTGAATCTTTGCTACATCTACACTTCTATTAAGCTCTACAACACCAATTGCCCCCAATGTTCGCACATCAGCGACTGCATCGAGCTGCTTACACTTAGCAAGCTGGGTTGTTAGAACATCATTTATATGTTCAATTTGCTCTTGCCACGGTTGATCGAGCAGTAAATTAATATTTGCGCAGGCTGTAGCACAGGCAAGCGGGTTACCCATAAATGTTGGGCCATGCATTAATACGCCGGCTTCACCTTCACTAATGCCAACAGCGATTTTGCTGGTGGTTAATGTTGCTGATAGAGTCATCATGCCGCCCGTTAATGCTTTGCCAATACATAAAATATCAGGCTCTATGTTGGCGTGCTCAACAGCGAACAAGGTGCCAGTGCGGCCAAAGCCTGTGGCGATTTCATCACAAATAAGTAAAACATCATACTTATCACACAGAATGCGTAGGTGCTTTAAGTAATCAGGGTGGTAAAAATTCATGCCCCCAGCATTTTGAACTATGGGTTCAATGATAAATGCCGCAACATCTTGGTGGTGAGCTGCAAAGTAGCTTTCAAGCGTATCAGCTTCAGCAGGGCTAAACTCGCCATTAAATTTAGCATTCGGCGCAGGTACAAAAACATGTTCAGGTAAAAATCCTGAGTACATACTGTGCATTGAATTAACCGGATCGCAAACGCTCATCGCCGCAAAGGTATCGCCATGGTAGCCCTTAAGCGGGGTCATTAGTTTTTGTTTGCTGGTGTAACCTTGGCTAAGCCAGTACTGCAAGGCCATTTTTATGGCAACTTCAACACTCACAGAGCCACTGTCGGCTAAGAACACCTTATCGAGTGACTCAGGTGTGATACTGACTAGCTTTTTACACAGCTCAACAGCGGGCTCATGAGTTAAGCCACCAAACATGACATGACTCATTTTGCTAACTTGCTGGGTGATTGCTTCATTTAAAACAGGATGGCAGTAACCATGGATGGCACTCCACCAAGAGGCCATACCATCTATTAGGCTTTCGCCTGTTTCTAAGAAAATACGATTTGCATTGGCATGACTGACTGGGTAAACGGGAAGGGGCTGAGTCATAGAAGTATAAGGGTGCCAAATATGCTCACGATCAAAATCTAAATCTATTGGTTGTTTATTAATCATATGTAAACTTTATATTACTTCGATTCGTTGACAATGTTACGTCAAGTCGTAGACTAAGCCAATCTAACCGTCCCAATAATTTAAAAAAAGAGACTATTATGGAGCACGCAGTTGTCCGTCACGATTGGACTCACCAAGAAGTAAAAGCATTATTTGAAATGCCGTTCAATGATTTGTTATTTAAAGCGGCCAGTGTGCATCGTGAAAACTTCAATCCAAATGAAGTACAAATTTCTACTTTGTTATCGATTAAAACCGGTGCTTGCCCAGAAGATTGCAAATATTGTCCTCAGTCAGGTCATTATAAAACAGACTTAGACCGTGAACGCCTTATGGAAGTAGAAAAAGTGGTTGAGCAAGCGCGTGTTGCCAAAGAAAAAGGCGCAACCCGTTTTTGTATGGGTGCTGCGTGGTCTGATCCGAAAGAGCGTGACATGCCTTATATTTCAAAAATGGTAAAAGAGGTTAAAGAGCTCGGCCTTGAAACCTGTATGACGCTTGGCATGCTAGATAACGAAAAAGCCCATGCATTAAAAGACGCGGGTCTTGACTACTACAACCATAACCTAGATACATCACCTGAGTATTACCAGCAGATCATTACAACACGTACTTACCAAGACCGTTTAAACACCATCGATAACGTGCGTGATGCCGGTATGAAAGTATGCTCTGGCGGTATTGTTGGTATGGGCGAGCAAGCTGCTGACCGTTTTGGTTTATTAATGCAATTAGCAAATTTACCGCAACAGCCAGAAAGTGTACCAATTAATATGTTGGTTAAGGTTAAAGGCACGCCACTTGAAGATGTCGAAGACTTAGACCATTTTGAGTTTATTCGTACCATTGCTGTTGCACGTATCATGATGCCGAAAAGTTATGTTCGGTTATCTGCTGGCCGTACGGCGATGAATGAACAAATGCAATCTATGTGTTTCTTTGCTGGTGCTAATTCAATTTTCTACGGTGATAAACTACTGACTACAGAAAACCCTGAAGCAGACGCAGACATGCTGCTAATTAAAAAATTAGGCATGAACCCAGAAACTCGTGAAGATTATTCTGATGAAGCGGTTGCAGCATCACTTTCATCAAAAGTTGCTGATAAAGCAACATCAGAACTATTTTACGAAGCGTAGCAATTAAATGGCTTTTGATTTTATTGCCGAGCATCTTGTTGAGCGTCAAGCAGAGGCATTACTGAGAAAGCGTCAACTTGTTGAGCAATCAAGCGGGCGCTTTATTCAGGTTGCAGGTAAAGAGTATTTAAATTTTGCCAGTAATGACTACCTTGGCTTTTCGGATGATTTTATTGAGATACAAGTGCAGCAACTAGGTAGCCACAGTTCAGCATTAGTGAATGGTTATAATAAACCACAACAACAGCTTGAGCAGCGTTTATGCGAGTTATTAGGCTACGAAAGCGCCATGTTATTTAATAGCGGATTTAGTGCTAATAGCAGCGTATTAAAAGCATTGTTTCAAGATAAAACCGTGGCGCAATCATCGGCAATTTTTCAAGATAAGCTTAATCATGCCAGCTTAATTGATGGTGGACTTCATTCTGCCGCTGCCATGGTGCGCTTTAATCATAACGACCTTAAGCATTTAGAATCTCGGTTACAAAAGTCAAAAGCAAAGCATAAGCTCATAGTGAGCGAAGGGGTATTTTCGATGGATGGCGATCAAGCCCCCATTGAAGCACTCTGTAAACTCGCTAAACAATACAACGCGTGGCTGATGATTGACGATGCTCATGGCTTTGGCGTATTGGGCGAGCAAGGTTTAGGAAGTTGTGAGGCAATCAAGCCTGATTTACTGATCATCACCTTTGGCAAGGCACTAGCAAGTAGTGGTGCTTGCCTGCTTGCATCAAAACAAATGATTGATTACATGCTGCAGTTTAATCGCGAATACATTTATTCAACGGCGATGTCACCACTGATGGCAAGTTGTACTCTAGAGCGACTCGAAAGGTTATTAAATGCGGATAAGAGACGTGCTCAGCTTTCAGAGAATATTTCCTACTTTAGAGCGCTTACCAAAGAGCATAACTTAGCATTGATGGAATCAACAACGGCTATTCAGCCTTTGGTATTGGGCGATGCAGAACACACGCTTGCCGTTGCTAATAAGCTTAAAGAGAAAGGCGTGTGGTTAACTGCTATTAGACCGCCCACGGTGCCTTTTAATACGGCACGACTTAGGATAACTCTAAGTAGCGCGCATCAAGCTGACGATATAAAAAAACTGGTTGATTCGCTAGTGGAGTGTTTATGAGTGTTCAACTGCAAGCGCCTTTAAGCTTTCAACACAGTAATAAGCTAACAACACAAACTAAGTTCTCTAAAGCGGCTGCAAATTACGCGAGCCATGCTAATGTACAAAAACAAGCAGCTGCGCACTTATTTAAAATGATGGCAAGTAAACATCAGCAGGGTACTTGCCTTGATTTAGGAGCTGGGCCTTTAGTTAACACGGCAATGCTTAAAACACATTTTGATACTGTATTAGCAATGGATTTAAGTCATTCCATGCTAAGCACAGAGCAAAACCCACGTTGTTTAAAAGTGTGTGCTGATATGGATAACCTACCATTACAGCAAAACTCCCTTGATTGTGTGTTTAGTAATTTTGCAATGCAATGGTCTGCTGATTTAGAGGCACTAATTAAAAATCTTTTTTCCGCATTAAAAGCGGGCGGTAAGGTTTATTTAAGCTGCGTGGTAGATGGATCCCTTAAAGAGATCAAACAGGCTTTTGCTTGTTTAGATGAGCAAAACCATATTAATCAGTTTCATAATGCTAGTCACATTATTGAGTATGCAAAATTGGCGGGGTTTAAACTGAATTTTGCAGCCGATAGATGTTATATAGATTCCTATAACTCTCCCTTAGATGCGCTGCGGTCGATAAAAGCGATTGGTGCTACCTCATTGCAAACTAGGCAAAAACGCAAAGGGTTATTAACAAGACAGGCACTTAATAGTGTTTGTAAGGCTTACCCTCTGGTTGATGGGCATGCTAGAGTGAGCTATCAAGTTGTCCTTTTAGAACTAGAAAAATAGAATTAACTCAAAAATGAAAGAATTTTTTATCACGGGTACAGACACCGATGCCGGAAAAACCCATGTCACCAGTTTATTATTAAACTTACTAGCACAACATAAACAGCGTGCGGTTGGGTTTAAACCCATTGCAGCAGGTGCCGAAGAAGCATTTGGGCAGCTAGTCAATGATGATGCATTAACCTTAATGGAAAGCTCATCAATTGGTGTTAAATACAACATTGTTAACCCCTTTACCTATGAGCCACCCATTGCACCGCATATTGCAGCTGCCCAAGTAGGTGACAGACTTACATTTGATAAACTCGATACTGCTTATGCAAATGTAAAAGCACTCAATACCGATTATATTCTTACAGAAGGTGCAGGCGGTTGGTGTTTACCTATCAACGAAACTGATTTACTGTGCGATTGGGTTAAATCACAAAACCTTGATGTTGTTCTAGTAGTAGGCATGAAGCTTGGTTGCCTTAATCACGCACTATTGACAGCTGCTCACTTTAAAGCGCTCGGTGTAAATTGTGTGGGTTGGATTGCAAATCATGTAGACCCAAACATGCGTGAACAAGACGCCAATTTAGAAACACTAAAATCAGCATTGCCTTTCCCGCTTTTAGCGATTAGTCCGTATACAGACGGCACCCCTAAATTAAAAATTTACAAAACCTTACTTGAAATTTTATCTATCAACCCATAATAATTGAGTTGTTACTTTTGACATACTCTGTCACAATTGGTTGCAATTAGTTCCTTGCAACCAATTGCATAAGCCCTAAACTGAGTTGGTAGAACACCCAGATAATTTTATTAACTAACGATTTTTAACCATGTCGTTAGTTAATACAATTGGTATGTTTATTCTGAGGTTTTTATGAAGCGTGTATTTTTGTTTCTACTGACTAACTTAGCGGTAATGCTAGTGTTAGGTATTGTGTTGTCTATTTTGATGAGCGTACTGGGTATTAGCCATCGCAGTCTAGGCGGCATTTTAGTTATTTCGACCGTATTTGGTTTTGGTGGTTCGTTTATTTCGTTATTTATGTCGAAATGGATGGCAAAAAAATCAACCGGTGCACATGTTATTGAACAACCTCGTTCTGAAACAGAACAATGGTTAGTTTCGACGGTAGCAGCGCAAGCTAAAAAAGCAGGTATCGCGATGCCAGAAGTGGCTATTTACGATAGCCCTGAAATGAACGCATTTGCGACCGGCCCAAGTAAGAACAACTCGCTGGTGGCTGTGAGCACAGGTTTATTACACAACATGAACCAAGATCAAGCTGAGGCGGTATTGGCTCATGAGGTATCTCACATTGCAAATGGTGACATGGTAACGCTGACACTTATTCAAGGTGTAGTGAATACCTTTGTTATCTTTATGGCGAAAGTATTGGCAGGTATTGTTGATAACTTCCTTAATAGTGATGAAGAAGAGGGTGGTAGTAGCTGGACTTACTTCTTGTTCGATATGATTTTCCAAATGTTATTTGGTGTTCTAGCAAGTGTGATTGTTGCTTACTATAGCCGTAAACGCGAATTCTCTGCGGATGCCGGCGCAGCAAAACTAGTAGGTGCAGACAAAATGCGTAGCGCCCTTGAGCGTTTAAAACAAAACCACCCATCACAACTAGAAGGTTCAATGATGGCGTTTGGTATTGCAAGCGGTAAAGGTGTTGCTGAGTTATTCTCATCACACCCACCACTTGATGAGCGTATTAACGCATTACGTTAATTTAAAGACGAAAAAGCCAGCTTGATGCTGGCTTTTTTTATTATTGGTTTTTCTCTCGCTCGAGTTGTTGTGGCAATAATACCTCAACAATTTCACGGGCCGGTAAGGTATACCTTACGCCATCAAACATCACAGAAGTATGTTCATCAATACTTGTGATCCCTGTTAAGGTCCAGCCTTCACCGCGTTCTTTACAGTATACTGTGGTGGTAGGTTGAATTACTTTAAATTCTTCACTCATCGAACTTAATCTAATTGCTTGAAATTGCGTTTATAGTAAGACAATAATGCCAGCTCATAAAGCAAAAAGAAGAAATTAACGTGTCTAGCCACGATGACTTAGCCTTTGACTTACGTCCAATTCGTCATAGAGATTGCCAAGCGATATGGGATATTTTAAAAGATCCGCAAGTACAAACGTTTAATGATTACGGCGCTGATATAACGAAAGGTGACGTGTACGACTTTATTCAAGGCGACATAGAACGTTTTTATAATCAACAAGGCATTCGTTTAGTTATTGTTTTACGAAGTAGTGGGCAGGTTATTGGCAGCGTAGGCATATTTAACATAATTGACGGGCAGGGCATGTTGGGGTTTGAGTTGTCGTCACAATACTTTGGCAAAGGAATAATGCAAAAGGTACTAGATATGCTATTTGAAAAACTGACGACCTTTGTACCTGCTCCGCTAAACAGTGTGTTAGCTTTAGTTAACCCAAATAATAGCGCAAGTATTAAACTTTTAACTAAATGTGGCTTTCAAAAACATGACACTCACTGGGTAAAATACGTTAGCTAATTACTATAATAGTACAATCTTGTTCTGCTAGGGTTGCTACTATAAAATAGCGCCTCATTTTTAAAAAGGAGCGCTTGCAGCTATGGCAAAAGCAAAGCCAATTACCAGTATTGAAAGTTACGGCATTTACAGTCATTGGGATGCAAAAGAGAAAGACCTGCCACAAATCACCGAGTTTACAACAGACGTTCCTGCACAGTTAGATATTGAATTTGGCTTTATAGTTAACATTAAAAAGGCCAAAGGACAAAAAATTAAATTTTGCGTTTACCACCCAGATATTCCGGATGAAGATGGCGAGATCATGCCACCGTTTGAGGGCGAACAGTACGTTAAAACAAACGATTGGCAGTTTTATTTAGGTGATACGATATGGGCACCTGTTGACAATAAAGTAGGTATTTGGCGCATGACTATTGAGTTAAATGGCCATATAATTGCTGATAAATCCTTTAACTTATTAAAGGAAGCCGAAAGCACTGCCACTGAATTTTGGAAGCATCGCGGTTATTAATCTTTAAACCTGAGAGGGACTATGTATCAAGGAAGTTGTTTATGCAGCAAAGTAAAAGTAACTATTGCTGGTGGTATAGACTCAATTATTCATTGTCATTGCTCCTTATGTCGTAAAAACTCAGGCACAGCCTACGCAACCAATGGCTTTATTCAACGAGATGGTTTTAACCTCACAGAAGGTAAGCAGCATCTAAGCGCGTTTGAATTTAAACCCGGCAGAATTCGTTATTTTTGTAGCTATTGTGGCTCACCTATTTATAGCGAGAATAAAGATGACCCAAGCCGCTTACGTATTCGCTTAGGTTTATTAGATAGCGATATAAATGAGCGCCCGATCAGCCATAACTTTGTAAGCTCTAAAGCAAATTGGGATACATTTGACGAAAAAATTCCATGTTATGATGGTTTTGAACCAAGTAGGGGGAAGTAACAGCCATGATAGCGAATACACCAAAACCGCCTTATTACGCCGTAATTTTTACGAATACCTTATCGGGTGATACCACCGGTTATGAAGAAGTGGCCAATAGAATGGTGGAACTTGCAGAGCAACAACCTGGGTATTTAGGTATAGAGTCTGTTCGTGATGGTATGGGTATTACGGTGTCGTATTGGCAAAACTTAGATGCGATAAAAGCCTGGAAACAAAACGTTGAGCACTTAAACGCCCAACAGCTCGGTGGTAGAGACAAATGGTACAGCGCCTTTACAACGCGTATTGCTAAAGTAGAACGTGATTATTCATTGTAATAGCCATCAACTATAAAAAGAACACATCATACTGTTTTGAGTTTTATTTCAATCTCGGCAAATATCTTTGAATTTAAGATTTTTAAATCAACAGATATGGTGTGTAAGAGGGGCTATTAATATTCACGTGCAACAAATGAGAATAATCCCATTATTTGCTTATTCAAAAATGCAAAATCTCTTTTCCTTTCTATAATTTAAATATCAATAGCTTGCAGACTTTCTTGTCATCTTTTGTGGTGCCTTATTAGCTACTTAAATATTTATCGATAATACAGGACTCGATGTGGAATCTTCTTTGTTTATCAAATACGGTGGTTTTTCTCGAATTTATAAAGTCATAGAAAAGTTTTATGACAATATTTTGAAGTCAGAAACCCTTAATGCTCATTTTAAACATACCAACATGGAAAGGTTAATTCATCATCAAACAAGTTTTATCTCATCTTTAATGGGTGGACCTGATTACATCAGTGATGAACAGCTAGCACAAGCCCATAAAAATTTAGGTATTAATCTTAAAGATTGGCAAGAAATGATAAATATCTTGTCGCTTACATTTTCTGAACAAGGAATATCAGAAGACGACGCGAAGCAAGTCATAGCTAAGCTTGAAACAAAACGAGACTTTATCGTATGTCATTAGAACAAAACAACGCGGATTATTCTGTTTTAAATTATTTGCAGTTACCTGTCGTTGTTTTGTCGGCTAATGAACACAAGGTAGTATTTCAAAACAACTCATTTCAACTTGTTGCACAGCATTATCTAGATGCATCGAACAATCCAACTAACAGAAGCTTATTACAATTAATTATTTCGAAATTATTAGAAAATGATACAGATAAGCTTGAAGTGGAAATTAATGATGCTTCATATCGTCATATTTTTAGATTTACTGCCAATGTAGTCGGTGAGCACGTCATTGTTGAAGGTGAGGATATAACCGAACTTAAGAGAAACCAGTTTTTGTTTAACCGAACAAACACTCTCTTAGAAGACTACAGTAAGCAAATGTTTGAACTTGCTCATACTGACCAATTAACAAATGTCCCAAATAGGCGAGCCTTGTTTGCAAAATTCAGTCAGTTACAATCAAAACATGAAGAATTTAGTTGTACTGTTTCACTTATCGATCTTGATCACTTTAAGCGTTTTAATGATTCATTTGGCCATGATTTTGGCGACCAAGTATTAGTCACCTTTGCGAAGCATGTAAAAGATAGCATTGATGATACGTGTTATTTTGCAAGACTTGGCGGTGAAGAGTTTTGCCTTATTCAAATAAACATTAAAGACACGTTTTGTTTTGCCAATACAGAAAAACTACTTCAAACAACTAAGACCATAAAGCTAATGACACCTGATAATTCAAATATAGGCATGTCGTTTAGCGCAGGTGTTGCTGTGTATGGTAAAGACGGCATTTCACTTGATGAGCTTTTGAATAATGCTGATAAAGCACTTTATATTGCTAAAGAGAATGGCCGTTCGCGTGTAGTAAATTTTGAAGGTGCTTAAAGTGCTAGTTTGGTTTACTGGTACTGAATACATTTTAGATTCGCTTAAAGATTAATAGTTTACTTTTCTGCTAACACATACCTATTCCAACATACGTAACATATAAGCTATTTCATAAAGTGAAGTGTAACCGTCATTCGTTTTTATCGGAAATTTGAACGCTCCATTGCTAACTTTTCTGGCTAGTTATCAGTTAATAGCTCTGGTAGAAATAGAATATTCAGAAAAGGAACTATTATGCTTTAGTAAAATGTGTAATTAGCTTGTCTTACATTTCTTAAATACAAGCATAATCAACAAATTTGTGAAGAGGTGCTAAATGTCGGTTGATTTAGAATTAAATAAGAGAAATGCTATTGAGTTTTACAAAACCGCTTATCTAGGAAATCCATCTCTAGCGGTTGAAAAGTATGTAGGCGAAGTATACATACAACATAATCCTTTAGTTGGTGATGGAACAGCCTCATTCATTACCTATTTTGAAAAAATGCATAATGAATATCCAGATAAGAAAATTGATTTTGTTCGTGCTATAGCAGAATGTAATCTTGTTGCGCTTCATACTCACCAAATATGGCCTGGTAATGACCAATATGTCACTATGGATTTCTTTCGGTTTGATGAAAATGGCAAGATTGTTGAACACTGGGATTCAATACAACAGATCCCACAAGAGACTTTGAATGGTAACTCAATGTATTGAATATGTACGTAAGTGATTTATCGCGAGTTTAAAGCCCACAATAGTGGGCTTAGTGTTTATCGTAACTACAAAGTGTAATTAAAACCGATAGCTATACCGTCATCTTCGGTTTGAGACATCTGTGTTTCTTGCTCTGCGTCATTACTTGAAAAGTCACTAAAATCCTTACGAGCTTCGATATATAAAATGGTATCTTCAGCCATAAAGTAGTGCACACCTAAAACTGCAAATTGGCGTTTAAACACATCTTCAGGGTCGGCATTAAAATTAGGCTGAATAACATAGTCACTACCTGCATCAAATACGTTATAGGCAACAAAAGTACGAATGTCATTATCAAAGCGATAACTTAGAATTGACTCTAAACCAACGGCATCTTTGATTAAGCGTCCTAAGTTGTCGGTGTCGTGGTTTTCGTTTTTATTTATATTTGCTGATGCATACCAGCCTGGTTTATAAAAATCACCATAAGTAACACCAACACCATAGATAAGATCTGTAACGAGTTGATCGCGACCGTTTGCATAAACAATATCAAATTCACCTCGGTTAACCCCTGCAGTAAATTTTAAATTATTTGTTGCATTGTAGGTGATAGCCGCACCATAGGTTGAATTAAACTCTACTCTTTGAGCTGCGGCATTACCTTGATTAAATAACAGTTCACATGAACTTCGTGATATGTCTGCAATGTCGCAGGTATAAAAGTCATCTGATTTTAGTTGCGCTTGTAGGGCAAGATGAAATTTTCCCCACGTATTACGATACTGTAGTACTTTATCACCGCGACCAGTACCATTTACTGCACCGTCATCTTTATTGTAGGTATAAACACCCGCGGCGTTACCATCCCACACTAAACTGTAGTTGGTGTTATAAACAACGTCATACCATGCACCCCATTGTTTGCCTAATGTAATTTGACCATAGTCTTCATGTTTAAGGCCAACATAGCCAAGTCGGTTATATAAAAACTCATCTTGAATCGATTCAAAGCGATTATTATAAATAATGTCACTACTACCAACAGGGTTTACACCCCATTCTAATAATGCCAAGGCTTGCCAGCTATTTTTTAATTGACGCTTAAAATCTAAATTGATTCGTGATGCACCATTAACTACTTCTGTTTCACCTTGTGTATTAATAACCCTTGCATCTATAAAGCCACCTATAGTGACACTATTGGTTTGATCGTTGTAGATCTCGATGGCATTCGCTGTAGGCATGCTTATCATGCCCGCAACAAAAAAGGCAGCGTGTGTTCTTTTCATAATGTACCTTGATTAAATATTGTCCCTAATAGGTATAATTTAGTTAAGAGTCGGAGATTATCAAAGCTAAAATTGGGTCAAAAGTGAAAAATTATCATGCAACAAACCTTGTTTGAGGAAAAATTATTCACTTTAGGTTCACAATATCGAATTATCAATGAGTTAGTGAGCTTAAAATATAGACACTTTCTGACTCAGCGTTCTCAGCATCAATTTTGTATTCGGAGTTTCAGCGCCTAAGCCATACAATAAGGTCATAAAATAGCAGTCGAGTAATATAGCAGCTTTAACTTTATTAAATTGGGGTTGATCGGCAAATACTAATGATTGAATTAGTTCCATGTGTTGTTGTTGAAAGGTTTTGCAGAACAAGCGTTGGCTAAAAAGCACTTTATAAAAGCGGTGATGTAAACAGTAAAATTGATAAAAGTATTGAGCATAATGATTGATTTTAAGACGAGGAGGGCGGTGAATGTCGGTTTCTTTGGCAAGTTCTAATACGTCATGAAACCTTAGATCAAGACATGCTTCTAAAATCGCAATTTTACTATCAAAATGTTTAAACAAAGTACCGATTGCAATACCACAAGTAGAAGATATTTGCCGTGTAGAGGTTTCATTGAATCCATGTTTAGAAAAAAGTTGCCAAGCAACATTTAAAATATGCTGATGTGTCTTATCGTAATTACCCATAGCTAATATCTTAATTTTTAAAGTTAAATTTAAAAGTGAGCGCGTTCACTAATAAAAGTGAGCGTGTTCACTAAATGTAGACCTAACAATTTCAGTTGTAAATTGAGGAATTGATTTAACTAATCTTTCATGGCGTGCCAAGCGGCTTTAGTTTAAAATTGCCCGCAGTTTCGTTTTACTTTTTACCCGCTGGAGGGTACCGCTATCATTAGTACAGCTAATATCACCATGCAATTTGGTGCTAAACCTTTATTCGAAAATATTTCAGCAAAATTTGGCGATGGTAACCGTTACGGTTTAATCGGTGCGAATGGCTGTGGTAAATCAACCTTCATGAAAATCCTAAGTGGTGAACTAGAGCCATCTTCAGGCAATGTTAGCACAGATCCAAACGAGCGTATTGCTAAACTAAACCAAGACCAGTTTGCTTACGAAGAGTTTTCTGTAATCGACACAGTAATCATGGGTCATAAAGAGCTGTGGGAAGTAAAAAAAGAGCGTGACCGTATTTACAGCTTACCTGAGATGAGCGAAGAAGACGGTATGCGTGTAGCAGACCTAGAAACTGAGTTTGCCGAAATAGATGGTTACTCAGCAGAAGCAAAAGCGGGTGAGTTACTAATTGGTGTAGGTATTGGCACAGAGCAACACTACGGCCCTATGTCTGAAATCGCACCGGGTTTTAAACTACGAGTGTTACTTGCACAAGTGCTGTTCTCTGATCCAGATATCATGCTTCTGGATGAGCCTACCAATAACTTGGATATTTACACCATCAAATGGTTAGAAGACGTGTTAAACCAGCGCGACTGTACCATGATCATCATTTCGCACGACCGTCACTTCTTAAACTCAGTTTGTACACACATGGCCGACATCGATTACGGTGAGCTTCGTATTTACCCAGGTAATTACGATGAGTACATGTTTGCTGCAACGCAAGCTCGTGAGCGTCTACTAAGCGAAAATGCCAAGAAGAAAAGCCAAATTGCCGAACTTCAACAGTTCGTATCGCGCTTCTCTGCGAACGCTTCAAAAGCAAAGCAAGCCACATCACGTGCTAAACAAATTGATAAAATTCAGCTTGAAGAAGTTAAAGCATCTTCTCGTCAAAGCCCGTTTATTCGTTTTGAGCAAGAAAAGCAGTTATTCCGTAATGCCTTAGAGCTAACAAATTTAACGCAAGGCTTTGAAGAAACACTATTCACTGGCCTTGAAGGCCTAGTTGAAGTAGGCGAGCGCATTGCAATTATCGGTGAGAACGGTGTTGGTAAAACCACACTATTAAATACCCTTGCTGGTCGTTTAGCACCAAAACAAGGTGAATTTAAATGGTCTGATAACGCTAATATCGGTTACTACGCACAAGACCATGCTGACGAGTTCGAACAAGACATGAACTTATTCCAGTGGATGGAACAATGGCAACAAGAAGGTGACGACGAGCAAGTTGTTCGTAGTTTCTTAGGTCGTATGCTGTTTTCACAAAACGATATCAAAAAGTCAGTAAAAGTGATTTCAGGCGGTGAGCAAGGCCGTATGCTGTTTGGCAAAATTATGATGCATAAACCAAACATCTTATTAATGGATGAGCCAACCAACCACATGGATATGGAATCTATCGAAGCGCTTAACTTAGCACTTGAAGCATACGAAGGGACATTATTGTTCGTATCACACGATAGACAATTTGTATCATCACTAGCTAACCGTATTTGGGAAATCAAAGACGGCAAAGTTATCGACTTTAAAGGTACATACACTGAGTACCTAGCAAGCAAAGAAGCTTAATTAGTTGATGAGTGATTAAAAGCCATGCATGTCATGGCTTTTTTGTGCTTCTAGAGTCGTATCTTGATGTGAGTTAGGGGATATACCCAAACCACATCAAGATACAGAATTCAGCGTTTCACAGGTGCTTAATATCAAGGCGTTACTTTGTAGAAATGGCAGTCCCTTTTAAGAAGTAACAACGATGAGAGTGAGTGCCTGTGAAGCGCCCAACGGGTTGGTTTAAAAGCGATTTATACTGCGTTATCGATTTTAACAATAGAACCACTATTATTTGCAATCAATGCCTTGCCTAAATCGCTTTTAATTCCAACTGAAACTCGCATCTTGATGTGGTTTGGGTATATAATACCGCCACAAAATAAGGACAAAAGTCCGCTTTTTAGAAAACTATTTAACTGAGGTGTATTTATGACTGTTGGCATTATTATGGGTTCCAAATCAGACTGGCCAACGATGGAACATGCGGCGTTAATGCTAGAAAAATTCGGCATTGAATACGAAACTAAAGTTGTTTCTGCTCACCGTACCCCTCAATTACTTGCTGACTATGCAAGCTCAGCTGCAGATCGCGGCATTAAAATTATTATTGCAGGTGCCGGTGGTGCTGCGCACTTACCAGGTATGGCTGCGGCGTTTACATCACTGCCAGTTTTAGGTGTGCCAGTTAAGTCTAAAACACTTAATGGTGTAGATTCGTTATTATCTATCTGCCAAATGCCTAAAGGTGTTGCGGTCGGTACATTGGCTATCGGTGAAGCGGGTGCTGCAAATGCTGGCCTTTTAGCGGCACAAATTTTAGGTTGCCAACAGCCTGAAATCTTCGCAAAAGTTGAAGCTTTCCGTAAAGAACAAACAGACACTATCTTAGCTAACCCTAATCCTGCAGAGTAATATGAATATTCTAATTTTAGGTGCAGGTCAGTTAGCTCGCATGATGAGCTTAGCGGGTGCACCGCTTGATTTAAATGTTGTTGCCTACGATGTGGGTAGTGAAAAAATCATTCATCCATTAACTGGTGAAGTTCATAACAGCACATTACAACAAGCTATTGATAACGCAGACGCAATTACAGCAGAGTTTGAACACATTCCTGATGATGTACTTACATTATGTTGTCAAAGCAATAAGTTTTATCCGGGTAAAGCGGCAATTAAAACAGGTGGCGACCGCGCACTTGAAAAAGCATTACTTGATAAAACAAATGTTGAATGCGCGCCTTACCAATTAATTACAGAAAAAGCGCACCTTGTTGCTGCTGTAGAGCGTTTAGGCAAGCCGCTTGTGATCAAAACTTGCCAAGCGGGTTACGATGGTAAAGGGCAATGGCGCTTAAAGTCTGATGATCAAATTGACCAAATCTGGTCAGAAATGGCAGATTTCATAGCATCAGGCACTGAAAGTGCGCCGCATTCTATTATCGCTGAAAAGATGATCCCATTTGACCGCGAAGTATCTATCATTGGTGCTCGCGACAAAGCGGGTAACACCGTTATTTATCCATTGACTGAAAACCAACACACCAATGGTGTACTTACGCTTTCAGTTGCTGGTAAAGAAAAAGCAGCAATTCAAGAACAAGCAGAGCTTGCTTTTAACAAGCTTGCGCAAGAGCTTGACTATGTGGGTGTATTAGCAATTGAGTTTTTTGATGTACAAGGTACGTTATTAGTTAACGAAATTGCGCCACGCGTTCATAACTCTGGTCACTGGACACAGCAGGGTACACATTGCTCACAGTTCGAAAACCACATGCGCGCTGTTGCAGGTTTACCATTAGGTAGTACAGCGTGTCTTCGTCCTACTGCTATGATCAACGTACTTGGTCAGCCTTCAATCCCACACTCAGTACTGGCAACGCAAGACGTTACAAGTCACTGGTATGGTAAAACGGCTAAACCAGGTCGTAAGATGGGTCATATCAATGTATCGGCCGATAACCTTCACCAATTAGGTGAACGTTTAGCGGCACTGGCTGAAATTCTACCAGAGCAAGACTACCCAGGAGTTGCTGATACAAGCACTCAACTTATTTTAAACTAATCAGTTTAAATTCTAAAAGCCGAGTTTATCTCGGCTTTTTAATTACCCGCAAACTTCGCTAATTTTGTACCTCTTGTCTCAAAGCACTTGCGTCAGGGTCATCTTGCTATAGACTAATGTTTTTATATTAATATTAGATCGTTATGTTACATCCTCGATTAAGAACAGTCGTATTTGCGTTCTTTATGGCGCTGTTTATGTCTGGATTTATGTCTTTAGTGATCAGCATTTTTAACGTTGGTTTAATCGATAACATTGCAACCATTTGGCTTAAAGCATGGGCTTTTGCATTTTGTGTGGCGTTTCCTACTGTTATATTTGTTGCACCTGTGGTGCATAAGCTAACCAATAAACTTATCAGAGCACCGTTGTGATAGCCGAACGCCCAAAGCAGTTTCTATTTATTGCACTATTTTTAGTATCAGCATTACCATTTGTTGGCTCTGCTACGGCACTTGTCGTCGGTGCTTTATTTGCCATGATATTAGGCAACCCATTTGCTTTGCAGTCACAAAAAATAAGTAAATGGATGCTAAAGTTGGCGGTGATTGGCTTAGGCTTTGCTGTTGATTTTAATCAAGTTATAGAAGTAGGTCGCAGCTCTATTGTGCTTACTATTGTTAGTATTACCGCTATTATTGGCCTTGGTGAAATTTTATCTCAGTTATTTAAGTTAAATAAAAACACCGGTGTACTTATTTCTTTTGGTACCGCCATTTGTGGTGGTAGCGCCATTGCAGCAATGGCGCCGGTTATAAAGGCAAAAGATCACGAAGTAGCTATATCACTCGCTGTGGTGTTTTTATTAAACGCCCTTGGCTTAGTGTTATTCCCAATGATTGGTCATTACTTTGGCCTGACTGAGCAACAATTCGGTGTTTGGGCTGCACTTGCTATTCACGACACCAGTAGTGTAGTGGGGGCTTCCGCTGCGTATGGCGCATCAGCACTTGCTATTGCCACAACCATTAAACTAACTAGAGCGATGTGGATAATCCCTTATACAAGCATTGCGGGTGTGTTTTGGAAATCAGACGAAAAAGCCAGTATCCCATTGTTTATATTTGGCTTTTTAGCGGCGGCACTGATTAATTCAAGCTTTCCTGAATATCAAGCATTGTGGCATGCACTTAATGTTGGTGCTAAACAAGTGTTAGTAATGACCTTATTTTTGATTGGTAGTGGTTTATCTATTTCAGTCTTAAAACAAGCGGGCATTAAACCTTTTATCATGGCGATGATCTTATGGATCATTGTCACCAGTATTATTTTACTACTTATAGTAGACGGATTTATTTCATGAAAAACGCTTTATTAACTTCTTCAATAGCACTGGCCATGGGCCTTTTTGCTAACAATATATCGGCGGCTGATTTACGTGTTGCTACCTTTAATGTGAGTATGGATGCCACTAACTATGCTAAAAAAGGCGAAGCAATAGATAAAGATGCTCTAAGTAAAGCATTAGCCAGTAACCACCAGCAAATTCGTAACATTGCCGAAATTATTCAGCGCGTAAGACCTGATGTAATTTTACTCAATGAGTTTGATTATATTGATGCCGACAAAGGCATTAACGTATTTCGTAAAAACTACCTGCAAGTATCGCAAAATAAGCAAGTTGCCATCGATTACCCGTATTACTTTATTGCACCTGTTAACACTGGTTTACCTACTGAGTTCGACCTAGATAACGATGGTGTAAAGGGGCATTACAAAGGCGACGCACACGGCTTTGGCTTCTTTGAGGGGCATTATGCAATGGCAGTATTGTCGCGCTACCCAATCGATTTAGATAAAGCGCGTACATTACAAACATTCAAATACAAAGATATGCCAAATGCACAAATGCCTGTCGACCCCAAAACAGGTAAAAACTGGTATTCAGCTGAAGAGTGGCAAGCAATTCACCTAAGTTCTAAGTCTTTTTGGGATTTACCAATAGATGTAAAAGGTAAAACGTTTCACTTGCTTGCATCGCACCCAACGCCGCCTGTTTTTGATGGTGACGAAGACCGTAACGGTAAGCGTAACCACGATGAAGTACGCCTAGTTGCAGATTACATCAACAATGCTAACTACATTTACGATGATAAAGGTCAAAAAGGTGGCTTAAAAGCGAAAAGCCGTTTTGTTATTGTTGGTGACTTAAATGCTGCGCCAGAAGGAGGTAAGGCACGCCCGAATACAACAGACCAAATTTTAAAAAATCCATTAGTGAATACCTCTTTTACGCCAACAAGCAAAGGTGCAAAAGAATCGTATAAAGAAGATTACGCTAAAAACTATACCGCTTATTGGCAGGCTCGTGCTGATTACGTTTTACCTTCAAATTATGGTATTGAGATAAACGATGGTGGCGTTTTTTGGCCACAGAAAAACTCTGAACTGTTCCGTTTAATTAAAGATCGTAACGCATCATCTGATCACCGTATGGTATGGCTTGATATCAGCATAAAATAAGCTGTTATTAAACGGAAAAGTTTGGCTGTTTATCCTATAAAAATTGCTATTTCATCAGTGCTTCTGCTTAAATAGGGCGAATTATAATAACCCGTAAGAAGCACTATGAAATTCAAAACCACTGCTAATAAAACGTTAGTGGCTCTCGCAGTCGCATCTAGCTTCATGCTAGCAGGTTGTCAATCAACCGCCTCAACGCCTTCTGAAGAACAAGTTACCAATGTAGCACCAGTAGTTGCTACTCCTGCTGATACAGGTTCAGCTGAAATCACGTTAGAGCAAGCAATGGCTCACCCTGATTGGTTAGGCCGTCAACCTGAGCGTGCTTTCTGGAATGGTGATTCTAACAGCATCGTTTATGCACAAAAGCAACAAGGCAATGAGTTACGCGATTTATACGTTCAAGCGGTAAATAGCCAATCTGCATCACAATTAGCGTTAAACAAACTACACACTGTAGGCGCTAAAAATGCCGTTTACTCGGCAGATAAAAAACAACAGGCTTATGCATTTGAAGGTAATATCTTCGTTAAAAACCTAAGCAATGGGCAAATTACACAAATCACTCACGATAGCGCACAGCAATCAAAACCACAGTTTTTAACTGATGGTAGCCTTGCATATCGCCAAGGTAATGCATTTTATAAAGTTGATTTAGCAACGGGTCGTCAAGTTGAATTAGTTAACTTACACCTAGACGATGCACCTAAAGGTGTACAAGAGCCAGACACTTACATTGCAAAAGAGCAGCACAAACTAATTGATTACATTGCGCTTACGCACAAAAACAAAAAAGATAGTGAAGAGCGTAAAGCACAAATCAACGAGCAAAACGACAGCATTGCTAATGCACAATTTTATTTAGGTAAAGGTAAGCGTTTAGCAGATGTACAGCTTTCACCAAATGGCCAAGCACTTGTTGCAGTAACCACAGAAAGCCGTTCATGGCGCGATGAAGGCGATATCATGCCTAATTACATTGCCGATGATGCACGCGTAAAAGCAGAAAAAGTACGCCGTCGTGTTGCTGATGAAAAACCAATCAGCTCAGACGTTGTTTACATCGACCTTAAATCAGGCGAGCAAACAACGCTTGCATTCGATACCTTACCTGGTTTTGATGAAGACGTACTTGCAGCTGTTAAGAAAGAAAACTACGCCCGTGATGGCAAAACTTATAAGTCTGAAAAAGCACCACGTGCCATCAACTTAATGATGGATTGGGGTTGGGACCAAAGTGCAATCCAATGGAACACAGATGGTTCACAAGTGGCTCTTATGCTAGAAGCATGGGACAACAAAGACCGTTGGTTAGCGACTGTTGATACACAAAACAATAAACTTGTTTCACAACACCGTCTGCATGACGATGCGTGGGTTAACTATGCATACAATGATTTTGGTTGGTTGAACAACTCAGACACGCTTTACTTCTTATCTGAAGAGTCTGGTTACAGCCACATTTACAAAAAGCCTTTAAACGGTAAAGCAACGCAGCTTACTAAAGGCCAATTTGTTGTTTCTAACTTAACGTTAACAGCTGATAACTCAGCGATTTACTACAAAGCCAACGTTGAGCACCCAGGTCTTTACGAAATCTATCGTGTAAACCCTGCAAACGGTGAATCTGAGCAAGTAACCAACCTTGATGGTATGACTGATTACCAGTTAAGCCCAGATGAAAGCAAACTATTGCTAACTCATTCAAAAATTATGTCGCCGCCTGAGCTTTATGTTGCTGATGCAAAAGCAAACACCCAAGCAACTCAGTTAACGCATACAGTATCTAATGAGTTCTTAGCGAAGAAACTAATTGCACCTAAGATTGTTGCTGTGCCTTCAAGCCATACTGATCAGCCAATTTACGCAAAAGTATATTACCCAGCTGATTATAAAGAAGGCGAAACAGGTAAAAACCGTAAAGCAGTTATCTTTAACCACGGTGCTGGTTACCTACAAAACTCACACATGGGTTGGTCTGGTTACTTCCGCGAGTTTATGTTCCACTCACTACTGGCTTCAGAAGGCTACGTAGTAATGGACATGGACTACCGTGCATCAAAAGGTTACGGCCGTGATTGGCGTACAGCTATTTATCGTCAAATGGGTACACCTGAAATCCAAGATTTAGCAGACGGCGTAAGCTGGATGGCAGACAACGCAAACGTAGATACACAAGCTGTAGGCACTTATGGTGGCTCTTACGGTGGTTTCATGACGTTTATGGCGCTATTCACGCAACCTGATTTATTCAAAGCAGGTGCTGCACTTCGTCCGGTAACTGATTGGGCTCACTACAATGGTCCTTATACGTCTAACATCTTAAACCACCCAGATGTTGACCCAATTGCCTATGAAAAGAGCTCACCAATTTACTTTGCTGAAGGGCTTAAGAGTCGTTTATTAATTAATGCGCCTATGGTTGATGACAATGTATTCTTCCAAGACTCAGTTCGCTTAGTACAACGCTTAATTGAGCTTGAAAAAGAAAACTTTGAAACAGCGATCTTCCCAGTTGAGCCGCATGGTTTTGTACAACCATCAAGCTGGTTAGATGAATATCGCCGTATTTATAAGTTATTTAAAGAAACGCTTTAATTCAATAGCATAAATTAAAAACAGCCACTTTAAGTGGCTGTTTTTGTTTGCAATAGGATTTATATATAGGGTTATTTGCAGTAAAATTCACTCACATCGAGTACTGTCTTACCTTCTTTTGAGTCGTTTTCAAAAATTAAACTATCACCCTCTAAACTCATTTTATAGTCTTTCATCCATGATAGATTAGCTATTAACTCCAATTCATAGCGATTAAACGAAACAGGGCACTTTAAATACACATAATGGTGAGCAGTTCCAAAAGCTCCAGGGTCTGATGTGTAGACATAAAAGGTGCGATATTCAAATGCTTGTTCTTGGTGAACGTAATCAGTATTTGAGTTAAACATGATGTTGAATAATATAAGTAAACCAATGCCAAAGAACATTAAGCATGAATACAAAATACTAAGAATAAGGGTCAAATGAGCAATAATTTTATTCTTAAACGATTCTTTAACGATACTGTATTTTGCTAACAACAGACAAAACCCAATACAAAGTGAGCAAAATACTATGATGTAATAAATATTATCAAGGCTTGCCATAAACGTTGGTGAAACAAATTTTAAGTTTACCAACTGGCCAAATAGCCCAGCCAATAGAGGCCCGTAAAGGCAAAATAGGATAATGCGAAGGTAAATATCTCCTTTATTTTCATTCATCTAAAATTCCTTTTCTAGTTAACAAAGAGCAGTTGTAAATAGCGAGTAAGGTTACCCGCGCTTTTTTATTATTTTAATGAAGACAGGCAAAGTCAACAGTGTGCCGCCAACTGCGCCGATAAAGTGGGCGTCAATGGCAACATTAGACGCGATTAGTTGACTCACCGATTCACTTGGGCCTGCTATTTGCTCCCAAATCACTTTAGCCCAAGTACCAGCGAACAATAACCAGCCTGATAGCATGCCTGCTTGTACATCTTTAACTGCTCCCCAAATGATCACACCGTGTAGTAGGGCACTTAATCCGGTGTAAATTTGGATATCTGGGCAAAATAGCCACACACCTATGCCACACCATAATGCAAGAATGGCAATATTAAACGCATAGCGAGCAGGGCTTGTATGCTCAGCGTGTAGAGCCCAAACTAATAAAATTCCGGCGCAATTTAAGCCTAAATGTGGCCAATTAGCATGCACAAATTGGCTAGTGAAAATACGCCAAAATTCACCATTTGCAACTAACTCACGGTTAAATTCAAGATATTCATTTAAGTTAAACGTAGCAAATGAGGAACTTAGTATTACTAAACACAGTGGCGGCAGAATATATTCTAGTTTCAGGGGCAGGTTTATCATGTTATTTTTGGTGTATCTGAGATTGTCGCCTATTGTGCACGTTTAATTTTAAGATGCCAAATACACTACGGGATTAAGTTTATTTATGTTATTCAAAACCAAAGCGCTGTTAGCTCTGTCCACCTCATTAATTTATTCAACTGCTATTTTCGCAGCCCCTGCAAAAGTTGAAACTCGCGAACCTGAAGCTGCAACGGGCTTTGCTCATAAGCAGGTTGTTGAAGGCGATAAGTACATGGTCGCAGCAGCAAACCCTTATGCAGTAAAAGCAGGGCAAAAAATGCTTGAGCTAGGCGGCTCAGCGGTTGACGCTGCCATTGCAACGCAATTAGTACTGACACTGGTAGAGCCGCAATCGTCGGGGATCGGTGGCGGTACATTTATGATGTACTTCGACAACAAAACCAAAAGCCTAACTAGCTTTGATGGCCGTGAAACGGCTCCAAGCAATGCTGATGAAACACTATTTTTAGATAAGCACGGTAAAGCCGTAAAATGGATTGAAGCCGTTGTAGGTGGTCGTTCTGTTGGTGTACCGGGTATTTTAGATGCCTTTGCCACTGCCCATAAACGTTATGGCAAGTTAGAGTGGCAAACCTTGTTTGCCCCTGCCATTGAATTGGCTGATAAAGGCTTTATTGTGTCGCCGCGTTTACATCAATTATTGGCTAAAGAATTAAACCCAGGGGTTACTAAGCTACCTGTTATTCGTGACTACTTCTTCCCTGATGGTAAACCGCTTGCTGTAGGTACCGTGAAAAAGAATCCTGAACTAGCCGCGCTTTATAAAGATATAGCGAAACAGGGCATTGATGCATTTTACAAAGGTGAAAACGCTAAAGAGCTTGTGCATGCAGTGCAAAACTCAGTTGTTGCACCGGGTACATTAACGGTTGAAGACTTAGCCAATTACAAAAGCAAAGAGCGCGCACCTGTGTGTGTTGATTATCGCCAGTACGAAGTGTGCTCAATGGCACCACCTAGTAGCGGTGGTGTAGCTGTGTTACAGATTTTAGCCTTACTTGAACATAAAGATATGGCTAAACTTAAACCAAACTCTGTTCAAGCTCTACATTACTTTACCCAAGCATCACGTTTAGCGTTTGCTGATCGCAACGTGTATATGGGCGACCCAGATTTTATGACAATCCCGACACAAGGATTACTCGATAAAAACTACATTGCTGGTCGCGCAAAACTTATTTCTGAAAAAGATACTCACGCAGAAGCAGGCACACCGCCAAACTCAGTTGCATACGCGCAAGATGATGCATACGAGCTGCCATCAACGACCCATGTTTCGATTGTCGATAGCCAAGGTAACGCTGTGTCGATGACAAGTTCTATCGAAATGGCGTTTGGTTCAACAGTAATGGTGAACGGGTATATTTTAAACAATCAACTAACCGACTTTGCTTTATCGCCAACTAAAGATGGTAAGCCATTGGCTAATCGTGTTGAAGCAGGTAAACGTCCGCGTAGTTCCATGTCGCCAGTCATGGTGTTTAACAAAGACGGCAGCTTACGTTTAGTGGTTGGTTCGCCGGGTGGTAGCCGTATTATTGATTATGTAGCTCAAGTGGTTGTAGGAGTGCTTGATTGGAACCTAGATGCGCAAACAGCCATTAACTTACCGCGCATTACTAATCGTAATAATTACACAAGCCTCGAAAAGGGCACTGAACTTGCCAACGCCGAAGCTGATTTTGTTAACCGCGGACACACAGTTCGTATCCTAGATTTAAACTCTGGTTTACATGCTGTTGAAGTTAAAAACGGTAAACTTTATGGCGCAGCCGATCCGCGCCGCGAAGGCATCGCTTTAAGTGATAAAAGCCACTAAAAACAAGCTCAGCAGCCTTAAAGCTGCTGAGTTTTCATGTATACTATCTGCTATGCTATTTAGAGCATAAAATTCATTTTCTTCAATGGTCTGACAAGGTGAATTGTCATTGCAATTTCGCCTTCAAGAGTAATAATGTCAGGTCATAATTATGACGCATCAAAGCTTGGAAATATGACTACAAATACCGATCCAAATTATCTTTATATTCCTTATTCAGGCCCAGGTCTGATTGAAACGCCACTATTAAATAAAGGCAGTGCTTTTTCACAAAAAGAAAGGGAAAATTTCAACTTAGCCGGATTACTGCCACCGCGTTATGAAACGATCGAAGAACAAGTTGAGCGTTGTTACCAGCAGTATTCAAGCTTTAGCGATAATTTAAATAAGCACATCTACCTACGTGCTATTCAAGATAACAACGAAACACTTTACTACCGTTTAGTGCGTGATCATCTTGAAGAAATGATGCCTATTATCTACACGCCAACGGTAGGTGACGCTTGTGAAAAGTTCTCAGACATTTACCGCAGTGCCCGTGGTCTATTTATTTCTTATGAAGATCGTTTCCAAATTGATGATATTTTACGTAATGCCACTAAAGGCAAAGTAAAAGTAATCGTTGTGACTGACGGCGAGCGTATTCTTGGTCTAGGTGACCAAGGTATTGGTGGTATGGGTATTCCAATTGGTAAGTTATCACTTTATACAGCGTGTGGTGGTATTAGCCCTGCATATACGTTACCAGTGATGCTTGATGTTGGTACGAATAACGAAAAACTACTTAACGACCCTATGTACATGGGTGCTCGCCATAAGCGTATTTCGCAAGAAGAATATGACGAATTCTTAGATCTATTTATCAAAGCCGTTAAACGTCGTTGGCCAAGTGTTTTACTTCAGTTTGAAGACTTTGCACAACCAAATGCCATGCCATTACTAAAACGCTACCGTGATGAAATCTGTAGCTTTAACGATGACATTCAAGGAACTGCTGCGGTTACTGTAGGTTCTTTACTTGCTGCATGTCGTGTTAAAGGCGCGAAGCTTTCTGAGCAAAAAGTGGTGTTTGTTGGTGCAGGCTCTGCAGGTTGTGGTATTGCTGAGCAAATTATCAGTACTATGGTTGCTGAAGGCATTAGCGATGAGCAAGCGCGTTCGCAAATTTTCATGGTTGACCGCTTTGGTCTACTTACGGAAGGTATGGAAGGCTTACGTGATTTCCAACAAGCACTTTGCCAATCTAAAGATGGCTTAAGTGAGTGGACTTACAGCGGTGAGTACGCATCATTATTAGATGTAATGCACTGTGCGCAACCAGACATTCTAATTGGTGTATCTGGCCAACCTGGTTTATTCACTGAACAGGTTATTCGTGCAATGCACGCATCTTGCCCACAACCGATTATCTTCCCGTTAAGTAATCCGTCTAAGCAAGTTGAAGCACTTCCTTCTGATGTTATTGAATGGACAAACGGCCAAGCGATTGTTGCTTCTGGTAGTCCATTTGATCCGGTTGATTATAACGGCCAAACATTCCCAATCCCACAATGTAACAACAGTTATATTTTCCCGGGTATTGGTTTAGGCGTAATTGCTGCTAAAGCTACACGTATTACAGATGCAATGCTAATTGTATCAAGTGAAACACTGGCTGAGTCTTCACCACGTGCAAACACTGGTAAAGGCAGCTTATTACCAGCACTCACGGAAATCCAAGCGTTAAGTAAACGTATTGCTTTTGCGGTTGCGAAAAAAGCGATGGAAGAAGGTGTTGCACTAGAGCTGAGCGATGAAGCGCTATGGGCAGCAATCGAGAAAAACTACTGGCTTCCAGAATATCGCAACTACAAGCGCCGTAGTATCTAAGCTATAACGCTTTTAGTGAATGAAAAAACAGGCTTTTTATGCCTGTTTTTTTATATCTGTAAAATGGCTTGTTCATATTCAATTAACCCTTTAAGGTGATAATGAACGGAGTTTTAAATTAAGGAACAGTATTATGCGTAAGTTAGTTTTTACCGCTATGGCGGCAGCACTTAGTTTTAATGTGTTAGCACAAGCAACACCTGATGCGCCACATATTTATATTCAAGGTAATGCAACGGTTAAAGCGATCCCTGATAACGTTAAACTAACGGTAGGTATTGTTGAAGTAGATAAAGATTTAATTGCCGCGAAAAACAAAGCCGATGCAACCATGGCGAAAGCGATTAAGCTCGCTAAAAACCAAGGTGTAGAAGAAAAGGGCATTTATGCGTCTAATATCTCGATTAATCGCCAAACAGAATATAACCGTGAAACGGGTAAGCAAGAGTTTGTAGGCTATAGAGTAACGCGTAGCCTGTCTGTAACTTTAACTGATATAAAAAAATACCCAATTATGCTTCAGCAACTAGTGAATTCGGGCATTAATGAAATTAATCAAACGCAATTTGTATCAAGTAAGTACGAAGAGCTACAAAAGCAAGCGCAAAAGCTAGCCATTAAAGATGCCCGTGCTGCAGCGAAAGAATTTGCCAATGACTATGGGGTAGAGCTTAAAGGTCTTTATACAGCTTCAAGTAGCCCACTTGATACAGGTAACAAACCTTATATGCGTGCCAGCAAAATGGTTATGGCAGAAGCTGCACCAGATAACTATGTACCTGATGCATACAATGGTGGTGAGCTTACGATTACCGCAAGCAGCTATGCGGTTTATTTAATCGAAAACTAAGTTAACTTATTGATTGCTGGCAAACCTTGCCAGCAATTTTTCACTTTGTTGCTCTGAAATACGAGCAATCGCTTTTAGCATATTAATGATCTGCTCACGGTCGTACTCATTACTAATATGCTTATCTATATCTTCAATAATTGCCCCTAAATAAACAAATAGGCTATCAGTTGCTTTATTGTTATCAGATGCTCTAAACAATATGTTTTTAAATGCCTCAAGCACGTTAACCATTACATAGGCGTCATTTTTTGCGTAGTTACGAATTGGTGTGAAGTTATCATGCAGCAGCTCATCGAATGAGGTTTCGTGAATAAACAGGTGAGGTTGATTGTTCTCACAACGTTTAAGCGAGTAGTTCACATCGTAAATATCTAAGCGCAATATCAGTAAAATACTCAACATATCTATGGCTTTTACCGCAGTACCGGGATCGTTAATACCCGGGCTCATAGCTTTAACAGCGATTTCTGAAATTTGTGTCATACCGTAGCGGTAATGGTCACTAATATATTCTTCGATATAAAAGATAAAGCAGTCTAGTAATTGTTCTACCAGTTCAGGTTTGTCAGATAAGTCCGTATCACACTTTAAAAACGGGTATCCCTTTACTGTAAAGAAGCCTTGTTTAACCGAAATATAAATTTTAATACTGTGCTGTTGGCATAACGCACACAACTTATCGCTATGTGCCCCTTTAAAGTAACCTTCTGTTTTACTTTTAACACTATGCCAGTCATTAAACTCAGGAAAATGCTCAACAGGATTTTGTTGTTGCATGTCAATTATGCATTTAAGCTCGCCTTTGGTATTTTTAAATAAGTCGTTTAGTACATTATCGACTTGAATTGCTTTTGAAATTGAGTGAATAAAAAACACAAAAAAACCAAGCGAAATTAAACCAAACACCAATGAAAAGAAGATACCAAGTGATGGAATACCCATATCTCCATCACCAATGGTACGTATGTTTATCAGCATTAATATGGTGTAGATAATACTACCAAGATAAAACCCCAGTACTAATTGGTGCGACTTACGGGTAATAAGGCCCGGCAACACACGCGGCGAAAGACTGGCGCTAGCACTATTAAGCACCACCATAACCATAGAAAAACTAAAAACCGTTAATGATATAATGCTGCCGGCAAGCGTGCTGAGGATGGTACGGGCATTCTCTTCGCTATCGACCAATAACACACCAATCAGCTTTTTAAATTCCATTGATAATGACGAGTACTCGACCGCAGTAGTAATTAATCCAAAAACTAAAAACACCACAGAGAGCATTGATGGGTAAAATCCGATACTACTGATCATTTCGCGGTAGTTATCGGCGATTTTTCTTGGCGTAAACATGCACTTCCTTAAGAACTGTTAGACATTAAATATCATACTGAGCTAACCTAACTACTTACTTAACAGCCTAGCAATAAATTATGCTAAGCGTCTAACTTTAAATAAAAATTGGAAAAACTGTGATTGTTTCAACGTTTGCTGCCATCTTGGCCATTTTATACATTCAACTTAGCTTTCGCGTGATCAAACTACGTAGAGCAAAACGCATTTCACTTGGTGACGGGGGAGACGAAAGCCTACAAGCAGCTATACGAACTCATGCAAATTTCATTGAATATGTGCCTTTTTCGTTGATCCTGCTATTTTTATTAGAGTACCAAGGCCTCCCAAGCCATTATTGCTATATTTTAGGTGCAATGCTGGTTGCTGGTCGTTTTTGTCATAGTTACGCACTTGCTGATAATCTGATGAAATTACGTGTATTAGGTATGATGCTTACTTTCATTACTATTTTGATTAGCGCTGTGATGTTATTAGTTACACAGGTTTTCTGATATGCTAAAAATTGTTTTTCCATGTTTGTTGTTCTTATTTTCAACTTGTTTATTTGCCAATGTAAAAACAATTAATGCCAAGAAAAATCGCGTAACACCACCAACCACTTTACATGTTGTTTATCCTAAAACAATGGATAGCTTAGACGAAGAAGTACTTTATCCTTTAATACTTCTTCGTACAGCTTTAAAAAGAAGTGGTTATAAGTTTACCTTATCACCCGCACCTGAATTATTAAGCCAAAATCGTGTTTTAAAAGAAATTGAAACGACTGGATCTATCAATGTTACTTGGAGCATGACAAACCAAGAGCGTGAAAACACTTTGCTCCCTCTACGAGTTCCTATATTTAAAGGCTTGTTTGGTTGGCGATTAATGTTTACTACAGAAGATAAGTTACCGAGGTTGAAACAGCTAAAATCTCTTGATGATTTAAAATCGATTAACTTAGTTCAGGGTGCAGATTGGCCAGATACACGAATTCTAACAAGTAACGGTTTAACAGTGGCAACGGCAATGGACTTTGAATCATTGTTTGTAATGTTAGATAGAGGAAGGGGGGATTTATTTCCTCGTTCAGTATTAGAGATCCAAGATGAACTTGCGTATTTTAAAGAAGGAATGCCGTTGGTCGTTCTGCCGCATCTAATGCTCAAATACAAAAGCCCAATCTATTTCTTTTTTAATAAACATAATACTAATATTGCTAAAGCCGTTTCTCAGGGGATTAAGGTTATGCAGCAAAGTGGTGAATTTGACGAGTTATTTTTTAAGTACAACGGAAACTTTATAAAAAACGCCCACCTACACGACAAAATTGTTATAGAATTGCACAATTATGATTTACCAAGGTTAACCCCAGTCAACGACAAATCGCTGTGGTTAGCATTTGATCAGGTGCCATGAGCTCTAAAATTTTTATAATCGGTTTACCACGAACCGGCACAACTAGTATCTGTAACAGCTTTTTACAACTCGGTTTTAAAACCGCCCACACAGCCTATACCCAACAAGCTATTACAAGTGCAGATGTTATTGCTGATACTCCAGTTTTTAGTGAATACGCCTTGCTTGATGAGCACTTTGCAAATAGCCGTTTTATCAACCTCGAGCGCGATTTAACTAAATGGTTGCCATCTATAAGGCAGTTATTAGCACGCATGCACACTAATTTAATGCGCCCTGATGGTGGTTTTAATAGCCATTTAAAGCGCTGTTATTTTGATGTGTTTGGTCAGTATAGCTTGGCTGAGTTAGAATCTGATGAATACTTAACAGCGTGTTATCAGCGTCACCAACAGCAAGTGGCAGACTACTTTAAACGGCGTACAAACCAGTTATTAACGCTTAATGTAGCAGACTCAAACAGCCCGCAATTACTTCAGCAGTTTTTAAACACTCAGCAGCCAATTAGCTTTAAACAGCTGAATATGGGTGGCAAAGTCACAGCGTGGAATGACATAAAACACCCAGATAAAGTGTCATCGACCCGAAGTGGTAAAATTGATAAATCTCTTGGTTATAATCACACGTAAAATACGTTAAAATCGCCGCAATCATAAGTTTAGTTGTTCCTCATCATGTTTGAATTGAAATACCACACGCCATTTGAATGGACAGAAGGTGTCTTAGCTGACTTCGATACCTTTTTACAAGATCATGCTGCAGCAGAGAAAAAAGCTTCTGGTATGGCTATGTCTATGCTTTCTCATTACCCAGATCGTCGTAAGCTTGTTAGAGCCATGACAGACTTAGCACTGGAAGAAATGATCCACTTTAAACAAGTTTTAAAGCTATTAATGGAACGTGATGTATTACTTGGCAATGACCAAAAAGATCCTTACATTAAACAAATTCGTGCGGTATTTAGAAATGGTCGTGATGAATTCTTGATGGACCGTTTATTAGTAGCAGGCGTTATTGAAGCACGCGGACACGAGCGCTTTTCGCTTGTTGCAGAAGCTTTACCTGCAGGCAAAGAAAAAGAGTTTTATGTCGCGATTGCAAAATCAGAAGAAAAACATAAAAACTTATTCGTTGAACTTGCTTACGAGTATTTCGATAAGCAAGAGGTTGATACACGCCTTGAAGAAATCCTTATCGCAGAAGCCGAAATCTGTAAAAATATTCCATTTACAGCAGCGCTTCATTAATTTGATGCTTGTGTATTAGACCTTTTAGCCTAATACACAAGTTTATGTTTAAACCCCAAAGCAGTAAATTAGGGACTAAAAACAATAATTAAGTATCCTGCAAATAGTTACGCTAATTCTAATTGATTAAATAAACAGCATACATTCATCTTTCTCTCCTATAGTTAAATTAGTACCTAACTGAGAGGAATAGAGCATGAAATGGATGATGACTCTTACGACGTTGTCGTTAATAGGGATTGTATTCACCAGTAATTCTATTTATACCGAAGTGAAGCTCTTTCGTTCAAACGATAAGCCAACCGAAATAACTGCTAGTATGTATCGCTCGCTTATTTGGCATAGTGATATTTATAAAGACGATGAATTTCTACATACCGCACAAAGCTACTTTAGCGATGGCAAAATTGATACGCGTGAATACAGTAAACTAACTAGCCTGGCAAGCAAAACTGCTGGCCCAATCATCTACATTCAAGAAACAGATGAGCAGTTGTGGCACGCTAGGCTAACTTACAAAAAATACCTTGAAGAGAAAACGGTCGAACGACTGGAAAGTTTACATTGAGGAAAACTGCTTTATCAGCGTGCTAAGCTCTACAATGGTGGGCTTACCGCTGAGATAATTGGTATCAAGATGGTAACTATTGCCAAGCCAATAGGGCTTTGGGGTCGTGTTATGGCCATGCACAGAAAAATCGATACTTGGATTTATTTGCGCTTTTTTCTCTTTGGTTAAGCTTCTATCCCAAAGCAAAGCGCCAATCGCTTGTTGTATATCTTGAGTAGGATTTTGCCAATCCCAATCCGCATGTGTTGTATGTGATAAACCAACTTTAATTTTGCCGTATTCAACATAGTAAGAAAGCGGGCAGTTAAGTAGCTGCTTACAGACAAATGCGAGCTCTTCATCAGTTGCATTTAAATGCCAACGGCCGCCATTCTCAACCCATAAACGGTAGTAACCTTTATCCTTTGCAAGTAATGACTCAAGCAACATATGCTCATGGTTCCCAAGGCACATATGAACACCAAGCTCTTTAAAACGTGCAAGTAACGCAATGCTGTGCTCACCTCGATCAATCACATCACCCAGTGAAAACAAAATATCTTCGCTTGGATTAAAATTAACAGAGCAAAGCGCCTGTTCAAATTTAGTTAAATCTGCATCTAAATCGCCAATAACAAATACACGTTTACTTTCATTAATTTGCATCTTAACTTGAATGGGGTTTTGCGAGGCAAAAGGGCTTTTAACTAAATTCAAAATACATTCCTTTAAGCAGCTAATAATTTAAGACTATCATAACTCGTTGCTATTTGAGCACAGGGTGGTTATTATCTAGCCTCACTTTTTAGGAGTTACCGCCAACATGAACAACTAAACCTGTTATCCAATTTCATTTTTATCTTTTTGGACCAACAGGGTTAGTAGGCGTTGCTCACTATCACTTTTATAATATTACTTTTCGTGTGATCAAGCGCTTATGCCCCTGTAGTACAGGAGGCACTATGCCACAACTTCAAGCTTTTAATTTATGTTACCAACATGGCAATGGCGATGTTGTATTTAACGACCTTTCATTTTCGCTCACTGCTAAAGTCACCGCATTAGTCGGCAGGAACGGCTGCGGTAAATCAATTTTAGCATCACTACTTGCTAAGCAAAAAGAGCCTAGCTCTGGTACGGTTGTTTGTAATTCAACCCTTGGCTTTTACCGACAAATGAACGATGTAAATCAGGCTGATAACCAAACAATTGCTGAGGCTATAGGGCTAGAGCCTGTGTTTAAAGCCCTTCATGCTATAAACCAAGGGCAAGTTACAGAACAAAATTTATCTTTACTTGAAGGCAATTGGGATTTACCAGAGCGCTTTAATGCAGAACTTGTAAGGCTTGGCATAAACAACAAAACCCCAAACTCATTAAGCAAATATTTAAGTGGTGGTCAGCTTAGCCAATTAAAGCTTTGGGCACTATTTACCTGCATAAAGCCCGACATTTTAATACTGGATGAGCCATCAAACCACCTAGATGCAAAAGGCAAAAGCTGGCTTATAAAGCAAATACAAAGCTTTAAAGGGCAATTATTACTAATAAGTCACGACCAAGAATTATTAGAACAAGCCCATGAAGTTTGGGAGCTAACAACCCTTGGTTTAACACAATATGGTATGCGCTTTTCTGAGTACCAAATACAAAAGCAGCAGCAAGTTGCTGCCCTTGAAAATAAATTAAATCACGTTGTTAAGCAGCAAACAAATCTCAAAAAAACAGAGCAATTACAAAAGCAAAAAGCACAAAAGCGAGCAAGTCATGGCGCAGCCCTAAGAAAATTAGGCAGTCAGCCTAAAGTGTTGATGGATGCTAAAAAAGACAAAGCCAGCGCTAATTTATCATCTCAAAGTAAAAACGCCGCTAAGCGAGAAGGTGAACTCATTCGTAATAAGCAACAACTTTCTAGCAAGCTTGAACAAACTAAAGCGCAGAAATTTTATTTAGTGCAATCAGATACAGCTAAGCACCATAAAGTACTTAGCCTGGAGAACGTTGCATTAGCACATGGCACAAAAAAGCCGCTTAATTTTCAGGTGTTCAGTGATGATAAAATTCATTTAGCGGGCGCAAATGGCACTGGTAAATCAACCTTACTTAAAACGCTTATTTTCGACATACCAGTAAAAGCAGGGCAGTTACATTGCAATCAAGCACTCTATTATTTAGACCAACATTTTACATTAATAAACAACGAGCTAACCCTGCTTGAAAATGTGATGACTTACTGTAAAAACCTAGATGAGATCACCGCGCGTACTCTACTTGCTAGTATCGGCTTTAGAAAAGACGCTGTTTTTAAATATGCCGCACTTTTGAGTGGTGGCGAGAAAATGAAGCTCGCCATGTGTATTGTCAGTAATAGTGAAAGCACCGCATTTTTGTTACTCGATGAGCCCGATAATCATCTCGACCTAGAATCAAAACAGCTCTTGGCTCAGTCATTACAGAGCTTTAAAGGCGGGTTTATACTCGTAAGCCATAATAAATACTTTGTAGAAAGTATCGGCTGTAATAGGCAAATTGGTTTATAAAATAGTCATTTACAAATAAGCGTGCTAGGGTGGTTGTAGGTAAACTACAATTGATGATATTGAATTTACCCTTGGCTTACAAATTACCAATAAGTCGCCGTTTCATCATCTACTTCAACCCTCGATTTTATCATCATTCCAGTATGGGCTACCTTCTACGGCGCTTCTTTTGTTGTGCTGCATGAAATAGCGCAGGGTGTTGCTAGGGCGTTTAATTGGGGGAGGTGAATTTCCGAAATGGTTTCTTCATTTAGCCTCTCTGATTCGTATTCGTGTACTACTTTATCTGCTGTTTCACTACCAAAACGGTCAGTAATAAAGTTTCTAAAATTGCCCATATGGCGTGTGAGGGGGGTTGCTGTGCGTAGTGATATGCAGTCCATACCACTAATGAAAGCAAATGATTCCACCTAGAAAATCTTATATGGGCTTATATGAGAGTATAAAATTACTTTATCAATTCTGAGTTTATTTTAACTGTTTGAGCCTTTACTTCACTTCGATCATATCTGAAGCGATCAAAGTGTTTCTTATATTTTGTATCATGTAAGTTTGCATGGATTATTTCTCGGTGAGGTATTGCAATTGCAAACTTTTTATAAATATCATTAGGCTCTATTGTACTCGATGAGTCATCATTATCGAGTTCCTCATTAGCTAAATCAGCATCTATTGTTCCATTACTTTCAGTACATTCCTCTTCAAGGATATGCCTAATTACAGGGCTATAATCAATCAGATATACAAGATCCTTTGTATCATCACATCGATAGCCACTTAAAATTGGCAGCAAATGTATATCATTGCTATCAATACCAATTTCAGAAATATAACCTATATATACTTTATTATTAGATAGAGTTAAAGCTACGGGTAATCCGTATTCCCATGAATTAAATGCTAAATGAGTGAACTCAGGAGTTAAATCTTTTCTCGCGGCTGCCTTCCAACTGTTGTAAAGAGGTGAGTCTTCTCGGAAAGAAGCAACAAAGAGTTTAAGTTTAGGCACAAGCCAACTGAAAACAATTGTGAAGAATAATACTGAAATTAAATTAACAATTTCAAAATTTTGACCAACAGAAGGAGTCAGGATGCTTAATTTAGAACTAAACCAAGCTCCTATAGACTTGGCAAAACTATAATGAGAAACATCAGTTACAAAAATATATGAAAACACAAAAAGCAACATGCCAGTTGACGCTGCAAGTAAAAAGGTATGATAACCCTCTGATGCCTCGTATTTTGGGTATAATTTATAGTTAGTCTTTCTGTAGATATGGCCAGCAATAGTGATAACCATAATAAAAATAACTGTAGGTTTAATCATAATTTCCCTATAAAAAAAGCGCCACTAAGGCGCTTTCCTCAACTAGCTCTTTTTACATAAGACCTAGCTTGCTTTACTTGCTGCTTGACAACTTCACTTTTCGAAAGTGAGTTTAAATCAGCTATAAAATACTTACCACCTGAAACCTTAACTTTGATTTCATCAGTATTTGGTTTATATGTAAAGAATTTTTTAATAGAATCAAACATTTGTCACCTCCTCAGGGAAGTGTTCCCTTAATAGCCTTTGTCATCAATTCCTGTGTGACAGTCACAACAAAAATATGTGACTTGTTAGTAATATAATCCACAAAACGATCCCTTTCAATAATTATCATAATTCAATGGGAAATTTATAATTATTTAACCAAAGCTTTAATTGTATTTTTTCATATCATTGACAAAGCTATCAAAAGTAGAGCTCATGTCACTTAAAAAACTTACTATTTTATCAATTATTTATTCAATCGGACTTCAGATAAAGGGCACATTAGTTTATTTCTCTTAATATCTTAAGATAAGGGTAGGGCAGGACAGTCGATGCAAACTCAATAAACTTACTTTTCATTGTAATCGTGCAGATTGGTTGCGCGTTCGCCACCGTTGCCCGGTAAAAACAGACATTACTTAGATAAAACAAGTAATTAAAAAAACGGTGAAGATATTACGAAACTACAGGATAAATTATGATAGCCACATTAGGTAAATATTTAGCAGCCAAATTGCTAACCGAAGCATTTATAAAACGAATCTGCCTAGCAACGGCTAAGCACTTAGCAAGCAAGTCTGAGAATAAGCTTGATGATGAATTGGTTAACGCTTTGACAGATGCTCTTAAATAAAACATTATTAAATTAGGCCGCATTTTGCGGCTTTTATTTATTGTTAGAAAGGAATTTCAGAATGCCCACGGGAACATGTAAACTTTGCAATAAGGAAAGTGACCTTAGTGGCTCTCATATAATACCTCGGTCTTATTATAAGTATATCAAAGGGAATTCCAGTCAAGTTATTGAAGTTATTGAGGGGAATGAATCGGCCTTGCTTACGAATGGTGATAAAAAAGAGTATCTACTTTGCGCTAGCTGTGAAAATTTACTAAATACCAACTATGAGCAATACGGTACTAGAATATTAAAAAACACAAAGAAGATTGTAAAAATCACGGATGATAGACTTCATTTTGAATATGATTACAAAAAGCTTTACCTCTATTTTGCTAGTATTTTATGGCGGGTATCAGTATCACAAAAATTTAAAAATATAGGCCTTGCAACTCTAAATAAATTCTTAGCTGATTGTATATATGAAAACACATTAAAAATAAAAAACCCTGAATGTCGAATTGATGATCTTTTAAAGATTCACTTAATCAAAATCCGTGATGAATCTAAAACTTTGTCAGATGACATGCTCCGAAGGATCTTGTCTAATTTCAAAGTTGAAAGAATGGAGAGGCAAGAGACAAGCTTATCAATTTTTTGGATAGTTGGTGGTTTTAAAGTTTGCTACCAAATTAGTGGAAAACAAGAATTGTACGAAGTTACAGGTATTTTATCTAAAGAAGGTAAAATGTTAATACCTATAGAAGATATTTCAAGTTTCAGATCAACAATTGACTTAGTAAATTTAATAAATGAATTTAAAAATCGGCCACATAAATAGTGGCCTTTCTTTATGCTGTTTTTTTATCTCCATACTTCAAAACAATATCTTTTAGAGCAAGCTGATCACCCATTTTGATTAATTCATTACCAATGATTTTAAGCGTTTCACTGGCTTCAACTAAATCATACAAGTGTTCAATTTGAGCTTGTAGGGCATCTACATGGCTTTCGTAATTACGAACAGTTTGTTGTAGAACCAGTCATAGTTAATGGTAAGCGTAACTAATAGCACACATTAACGGTAATTGGTTTTCTCGGGTGGATCAATTTTGTTGACCATTTAACCGGCCAAGTAATTGGCGCT
>NZ_PNDF01000053.1:0-40022 GCF_005887195.1 Pseudoalteromonas sp. S1650
GTGCTAGGTGCTAGGTGCTAGCAATATTATGAATACTCGTTGATAAAAGCATCTAATTCTTAACGTGATAAATTTTGAGTTTTACGCACAACCGTTTAATCACTCAACCCAATAAACTCAGCCGATTTCAAAAGAAGTGACGCCAAAAATACGGTTTAATGGCAAGTTCGGACATTCACCGGTGTACATTCTGGCGGTTTCAAATGACACCTGCATGTTGTATTTCTGTGCCAAAGCGACAGCAGCTTGGTTGATTTCTGGTGTATCAAGGAAAATAGCGTCAGAGGCACCCACTTTAGATTTTAAAGCGAGGAACAAAGATTCAGCCAATTCTGGTGAGTCGGCAAATAGAGGGCCAATTTTAAAGCCATTCTGACATTTGCGAATAACGCCGTATCCTGCCAATTCCCCATTTTGCATTACGCCAAACGCATCGCATTGGGGTTGGCTTAACCACGCTTTAGTAAAGTTTGCTCTATTTACTGGGAAAAAAGCCTGTTCGTATGCGTCAATAATTTCGAATGGCGCAGTATTAAGATCAACAATGTCAGCATTTTGCGGTAAATTACCACCGCCTACTCCTGCAAAGCGGATATTGCGATAGGCCAGATTAAAACCAGACTTTTTATAGTTCTCTTGCTGCTCCACCACACCATCAAGGCCAATATTCAACCCTTCAAGGCGCTTTAACGCGGCATTCCAGATTTGCATTCCGTAACCTTTGCCTCGGTAACCAGGTTTAACAATGTAAAAGCCAATAAAGCCAAATGCATCGTGGTAATTAATGGCAGAAATTGTAGCAATAGGTTCATCGTCAAGAAAACCGACAAGAAATCCTTCAGGATCTGCAGTAAAATAACACTCTGCATCATTAAGGCCCGGATTCCAGCCTTCTGCTGCAGCCCAATCAATCATGAGTTCGACTTCCTTCTTGGTCATGGTTTTGATTGTAAAATGTTTACTTTGCATCTGCTTTCCTTATATTTTTCAGTCTACTCTGACAGCTAACTTAAAACTTACTGCTTAAAACCATTAACTTCTAGCTATTCGCTTTCTTCCACCAAACCAACATAAATCTGGCTATTGGCATCTACCTGAAAGCAGCTGATCAGGTTTTCTTTCACCAGCTCTAACATGGCGATAAAGCTTACTACAACACCACTTCTGCCCTCTTCTACCGTAAAAAGAGTGCTAAAAGGCAGCTGTGATTGAGCCTCTGAGAGTTTATCTAAGATTAAGCTCATCCGTTCACGGGTCGATAAGGCTTCTGCGGTAATATGATGGTGTTCAAATGTTTTAGCTCGGGCCATAACGTCGCTTAGCGCAACTAACAAGTCTTTCATGTCAACGTCAGGTAACAGTACCTCACGCTCACTGAATTCTGGCACCAGTGCTTCGGCAACAAAAATATCGCGGCCTTCGCGAGGGATCTCATCAAGGTTTTCGGCGGCTTTTTTAAATTGTTCGTATTCTTGTAAACGTCTTACAAGCTCAGCTCGTGGGTCTTCTTCCTCCTCAAGCTCTTCATGTTTTGGTAATAATAATCGTGATTTAATTTGTGCTAATAGCGCCGCCATCACAAGGTATTCACCTGCCAGCTCAAGCTGAAACTCGCTCATCATTTCAACATAACTCACGTATTGCTCAGTAATACTAAAAATTGAGAGCTCTAGCACATCGAGTTTATGTTTTTTGATTAAGTACAGAAGTAAATCGAGAGGACCTTCAAAGGTTTCTAAAATAATCTCTAGCGCATCGGGGGGAATATATAAATCTTCAGGTTTATCAACCACCGCTTTACCATGCAAAAAAGCCAGTGGCAGCTTTTGCTGTACTGGCTCTTGTAAATTATCTGGCGCGTCAAGCTCTGGGCTAGTCAATGAAGTCTCTACTCAAATGGTTTAGTATCACCACAACCCACACGTAAGATTTCGATATCATCATCCGACAAGTCAATTACTGTGGTTGCCTGTTCAGGAAGATAACCACCATGAATAATTAAATCAACTTGCTTTTCAATGCGATCGCGAATTTCATCAGGATCTGCCTCGGTATATTGCTCACCCGGTAAAATTAAAGAGCACGACATTAACGGCTCACCTAATTCAGCCAATAAAGCACAGGTGATTGGGTGTTCGATAACACGAATACCAATGGTTTTTTTCTTTTCGTTTAATAAACGCTTTGGTACTTCTTTAGTGCCTTTAAAGATGAACGTATAAGGCCCAGGGGTGTTATTTTTAATCAATCTGAATAACTGATTATCAACGCGAGCATAGGTAGATAGCTCAGATAAGTCGCGGCAGACCAAAGTAAAGTTATGGTGTTTTTCAATGCCACGAATACGTTCGATACGCTCTTTTGCTTGCTTATTACCAATGCTACAGCCAAGTGCGTAACCCGAATCGGTTGGGTATACAATAACACCGCCTTGCTTAATAATATCAACCGCTTGGCTGATTAAGCGTGGTTGCGGATTATCTGGATGAATATGAAAAAACTGACTCATTACACGCTCCTATTGCCCTTCCCATGCATGCCAAACCCCTTGGCAATCTTTTGGTAAGTATAAATTTTTACCTAACTCCAACCAACTTGTCGGAAAATGAAAATCTGACCCTTGCGACGCAAGTAAACCATATTCACGGCAAAGTTCACCTAAAAACTGGCGCTCACTGGGTGCTTGCTGTGGTTGTGCAACTTCCATCGCATCGCCACCGGCATCTTTAAATTCAATAATTAATTTCCGTAGCCACTTATTCGACATTTGATAACGCCCAGGGTGTGCTAGAACGGCAACCCCACCGGCTTGATGAATGGCAGCAATTGCAGTTTGCATATCGCACCAACTACTTGGTACATAACCTGTTTTTCCTCGCCCTAAGTATTTCTTAAATACCCCAGGAAAGTTTTTAGCTACACCACGTTCAATCAGTGCACGGGCAAAATGCGCCCGTGTGATTTGGGCGTTTTCGGCAAATGTTTTTGCTTGGTCGTAAATGCCTTCAAAACCATTTTTAGCAAGGCGACGACCTATCTCTAAAGCGCGCTCTTCACGCTTGCCTTGTTGCGCTTGTAATAATGACAACAGTGCGTCATTTTCGTCATCAACATTTAAGCCAACTATATGAATTTCAAAACTTTCCCATTTTGTTGATACTTCAACGCCAGCAATTAATTTAAGCGGTAAATTATCATCTGCAATGACTTGGCGAGCTGGTTTTATCGCACTTAACGTGTCGTGATCGGTAATTGCAAACACATCTATGTTTTTCTCAACCGCGCGGTGTAACAATTGCTCGACTGATAGCTGACCATCTGAGTATGTGGTGTGGCTATGTAAATCGTATTTTATCAAAGGGAAAGACTGCTTTACGTAAGTTCTTGAATCAATGATGTGAGTATAACAAAAATTTACTGCCAGGGCGTGATTATCTTTTTAGGTTAGACATATATACCCTCATAAATGGGCAATTGCGATGGGTAAATGCCGAACTCGTACTAATATGTAAATTAATACTTGACAGTATCCGCTTAGGTACGCTTTACTGTATGCACTTTCAGACACGTTAAATAAGTAATAACAATGAACAAAACAATTCAAATCACAATTTGGTGGTGGCACTCGTAACTAGCGGGTGACGAATTGTCGTGTCTAACGATTTCAAAACCCGCTCAAGTAGCGGGTTTTTTTATATCTAAATTTTAAGGTTTTATAATGAATTACATAGCAACTCTTACACATCATTGGTGGTGGCGCCTGGCTTAGCGGGACGGTAAGGGTCTATCTAATTTATAGGCATCTTTATACGAACCCCGCCAAGCATCGCTTCGCGGGGTTTTGTTTTTTAAAGAGTTTTTGGGAATGAGGGAGAATGAGGTTTGATTTTTAGTCATATAACAACGACACCGGGTGAAGTAACCAGTATCACTCAAGTGCGCGATTACATCAGTAGCCCACTTGCGTTATACAGTTTACTCGATAAGCCTAATTCACTGCTGTTAGAGTCTGCTGAAATTGATTCTAAAGACAGTGTAAAAAGTCTAATTTTGGTTGACTCAGCGCTACGTATTGTTTGCCAAGGCAAACAGGTCACACTCACTGCACAGTCAAATAACGGCAAACAATTACTGCCTTATTTACAAACTCATGTGCAAAACTGCTCTGCAGAGCTTGTAGAAGATACATTAACGTTAACCTACAACGAGGTAGCAAGCGATATTGATGAAGCCAGTAAATTAGTAGCAGATAATGCTTTTAGTGCGCTACGTAGCTGTATTAATAGTATTAAAAGCACCACAGATAACCCATTTTCTGTGTTCTTAGGCGGTGTATTTGCCTACGACATGGTTGCTAATTTCGAAACTCTTTCTGATGTGCCTGACGGCGAAAACAGCTGCCCGGATTATGTTTTCTACCTAGCCGAAACGTTAGTTGTCATCGACCATCAAGCAAAAACAACCGAGCTAATTGGCAATGTGTTCAACGGCCCTGAAGTCCATGCAAACTGCTTTGAGGTTGGTCAACAGTTAGAGCGTTTAAATGCCGTATGTGACAATGCACAAAGCTACCAAGGGCAAAAGCAAACAGGCTCAAACCCAATTTCTGTTGATGTTAGCGACGAGCAATACTGCGAACATGTCATCAAGTTAAAAAATAACATCGTTGATGGCGATATATTCCAAGTTGTGCCATCACGTACTTTTTCTCTCGCCTGCCCTGACTCACTTCATGCTTATAGCCAATTAAAACTACAAAACCCAAGCCCATATATGTTTTACATGCGCGATGAAGAGTTCGTGTTATTCGGCGCATCACCCGAGTCAGCCCTCAAATATTGCGCAGAGAGTAAACAAGTTGAGGTATACCCAATTGCCGGCACTCGCCCGCGTGGCAAGTTTGCTAACGGGCAAATTAATCCAGACCTAGACAGCCGCATTGAGCTTGAACTTCGTAACGACCAAAAAGAACGTGCCGAGCACCTTATGTTAGTTGATTTAGCAAGAAATGATGTAGCCCGTATTAGCGTACCCGGCACACGTCACGCTAAAGAGTTATTAAAAGTAGACCGCTACTCACAAGTGATGCATTTAGTTTCACGCGTGGTGGGTACTTTAAAACCTGAACTCGATGCGCTACATGCTTACCAAGCTTGTATGAACATGGGCACCTTAGTGGGTGCACCTAAAGTACGCGCTGCCGAGTTAGTTCGTCAAACCGAACAAAAACGCCGCGGCAGCTATGGAGGTGCAGTGGGTTATTTAACGGGCGATGGCGCCATGGATAGCTGCATTGTTATTCGCTCTGCCTTTGTTAAAAACGGCACGGCCTACGTGCAAGCAGGTGCAGGTGTGGTGTTTGATTCAGATCCACAATCAGAAGCCAATGAAACCCGTGCTAAAGCACAAGCTGTGATCACTGCGATTCAATCGACTTACGAGGCACAATAATGACGACAACATCAGCCTATAAAATCTACTTTTTAGATAACTTTGATTCATTTAGTTATAACTTAGTCGATGAACTTTCTATGTTAGGGTGCCAGTTAGTGGTATACCGTAATAACATCAGTGCACAAAGCATCTTCGACAAAATGTGCCAAGAGACAGTGCCTGTATTATTAGTGCTTTCACCTGGTCCTGGCGCACCATCTGATGCTGGTTGTTTAATGGAGCTCATTGAACTGTGTAAAGGCCGCTTCCCGATGCTGGGTATCTGTTTAGGGCAGCAAGCACTGACACAAAGCTACGGTGGGGTTATTGGTCATGCAGGCGAAACTGTGCACGGCAAGTCATCAATTATTACGTTGACTGAGCACCCAGTATTCGCGGGTATGGGCGATAAAATGCCGGTTGCTCGTTATCATTCATTAATGGCAACCAAAGTCCCTGATGATGTTGAAGTAATTGCTTGTTATGAAAATATTCCGATGGCAATTTACCATCAACAAGATAATGCCCTTGGCTATCAGTTTCATCCTGAATCAATTTTAACGCCAAATGGCGCATTGCTATTACAACAAAGCATTGAATTTTTAACCGCACGCGTGCAGTAGAGGAATAACATGGAAGCAACAACTCAAACCCAGTTAAACCAATTATTAGCAAAGCAAGATTTATCATTTTCGCAAGCAACTGCATTATTTGATGCCATCATGAATGGCCAGCTTAATGATATTGAATTAACGGCTGCACTTATCGCCCTAAAACTAAAAGGCGAAACAAGTGATGAAATCGCCGGTGCGGCGGCATCAATGCGCGCCAATGCAGTGCCATTTCAAACCAGCAAAACCTTACTTGCTGATAGCTGTGGTACAGGTGGCGATGGCTCAAACACAATTAATATTAGTACAACGGCTGCTATTGTTGCTGCCGCTGCGGGCATCAACATGGTCAAACATGGTAATCGCAGTGTGTCGAGTAACTCGGGCTCAGCTGATTTACTTAAAGCCTTGGGTATCAATATCGATATGAGCCCTGAGCAAGCAGCGCATTGTTTAGACAATACTGGGTTTACATTTTTATTTGCACCGCATTATCACAGTGGTGTACGCCATGCGATGGGCGTGCGTACGGCTCTTAAAAGCCGCACAATTTTTAATATCTTAGGTCCACTGGCCAACCCTGCTGCCCCTGAGGTGCAATTGCTTGGTGTTTATGACCCTTCACTGTGCTTACCAATGGCCGAAACCTTAAAAACCCTTGGCACAAAACGCGCTATGGTGGTTCACGGTGCAGGCACTGACGAAATCGCCTTACACGGGACAACCAAAGTGGTTGAGCTTAATAACGGTGAACTGAGCGAATACACGCTAACAGCGAGCGATTTTGGTCTTGCAAACTATTCACTTGAACAACTAGCAGGCCAAGGCCCAGAATATAACGCAAAAGCAAGCTTAGCGATTTTACAAGGTCAAGGTGAAATGGCGCATAACGCTGCCATTATAGCCAACGTCGCCGCCCTTCTTTATTTAACCGATAAAGCAAGTGATTTAAAAGCAGCCGCAGATCAAGTAATTGAATTATTAGCATCAGGCAAAGCGATGGACACATTGAACGCAATTATTGAGGTAAGTCATGGCTAACGTGTTAGACAAAATTGTTGCCGACAAACGTATTGAATTAGAACAAAGAAAAGCACAGCGCCCGCTTGAGTCATTCATTAGCGAGGTTGTGCCAACCAAGCGAGACTTTGAAGGCGCATTAGCAGCAACCGGTACGCAGTTTATTTTAGAATGTAAAAAGGCCTCACCGTCAAAAGGACTTATTCGCGAACCATTTAATTTAGACGAAATTACATCGGTTTATAAAAAGTACGCAACCTGTATGAGCGTACTAACAGATGAAAAATATTTCCAAGGCAGCTATCAGTACCTTGAATACGTGCGCAGCCAAGTGGAACAGCCGCTTATTTGTAAAGACTTCTTTATTGATGAGTACCAAGTTTATTTAGCACGCTTATCTGGTGGTGATGCCATTTTATTAATGCTCTCAGTTCTTGATGACGAGCAATATTTAGCGCTTCATAAAGTGGCTGACTCTTTAAATATGTCGGTACTCACTGAAGTCAGTAATGAGCAAGAAGTAAGCCGTGCTCTTGCACTTAATGCCAGCCTAATTGGTATTAATAACCGCGACCTTCGTGATTTAAGCACTGATCTTGCAACAACAGAGCGTTTACGTCAGCTTATCCCAAATGACAAAGTGGTAATTTCAGAGTCGGGCATTTATACCCATAAAGATGTAAAACGCCTTGCACCATTGTGCGATGGCTTTTTAATTGGCAGCTCATTAATGGCTGAGCGCGACTTAGAAGCCGCATGCCGTAAAGTCATTTTAGGTGAGAACAAAGTGTGCGGTTTAACCCGTTCACAAGATGCGATAGCAGCCTACGCCAGTGGTGCTGTGTATGGTGGCTTAATTTTTTATCCTAAGTCACCGCGTTATGTCGATATCGACTGTGCCAAGCAAGTTACGCAAAGTGCCCCGCTCGCGTATGTGGGTGTGTTTGTCAATGCACCTCTTGAACAAGTGGTCGATTATGCACAAAGCTTAAAATTAGCTGCAGTGCAATTACATGGTGACGAGAATAGCGAGTATATTCAAAGTCTCAGAAAGCAATTACCGCTTGGCTGTGAAATTTGGAAAGCCCAAGCCGTTAAAGGCGAATTACCCAAACCGCTTGAAGGGGTTGACCGCCATTTATACGACACTTACAGCAAAAGCCAAAAAGGCGGCACAGGCGAAGCATTTGATTGGTCTGTGCTAGAAACGGCAACCGTGCCGTTTATGTTAGCCGGGGGTTTAAACCCAGAAAATATTCACGCAGCGCTTTATCGCGGTGCTAATGGTCTTGACCTAAATTCTGGCGTTGAAGCGTCAGCGGGTAAAAAGTGCCAAACAAAATTACAAAATGCGTTTTCGCATATCAGAAATTATTGAGGTTAGAATGCAAAATCCAGCTTATTTCGGTGAATTCGGTGGTATGTTTGTACCACAGCTGCTTGTGCCAGCACTCAAGCAACTAGAAGCAGAGTTTAATAAATCGCAAAACGATCCAGCTTTTCAGGCTGAGTTTGAAAAACTATTAAATGAATACGCAGGCCGCCCTACGCCATTAACACTGACACGTAACTTAGTCAAAAACCCTAAGGTAAAACTGTATTTAAAGCGTGAAGATTTACTACACGGTGGTGCACACAAAACCAATCAAGTACTTGGTCAAGCACTCCTTACCAAACGCATGGGTAAAAAAGAAGTGATTGCAGAAACAGGTGCCGGCCAACACGGTGTTGCAACAGCCCTAGCCTGTGCCTTACTTGGCTTAAAGTGCCGTATTTACATGGGTGCAAAAGACGTTGAACGTCAACAACCAAATGTATTTCGTATGAAATTAATGGGCGCAGAGGTTATTCCTGTCACAGCGGGCTCTGGCACCTTAAAAGATGCCGTAAACGAAGCCCTGCGTGACTGGTCAGCAAATTACAAAGATGCTCACTATCTACTAGGCACTGCAGCAGGCCCTCACCCATTCCCAACCATGGTGCGTGAGTTCCAAAAAATGATTGGTGAAGAAGCAAAACAACAAGTGCTAAAAGCTGAAGGTCGCTTACCGGATGCTGTGCTTGCTTGCGTGGGTGGTGGCTCTAACGCCATTGGTATGTTCACAGACTTTATTGATGAGCCAAGCGTAAAACTAATTGGTGTAGAACCAGCTGGTAAAGGCTTAGATACCCACCAGCATGGTGCAACCTTATGTAAAGGCACAAAAGGTATCTTACACGGTACCTATACATACATTATGCAAGATGATGATGGTCAAATTGAAGAGTCTTACTCTGTATCAGCAGGTCTTGATTACCCAGCTGTTGGTCCACAACATGCGCACTTACATGAAACTGGCCGTGCAGAGTACGTAGGTATTACCGATACTGAAGCGCTTAAAGCATTCCAACTACTGGCTAAAAACGAAGGGATTATTCCAGCGCTTGAATCAAGCCATGCCCTCGCATATGCCCTTAAATATGCCGAGCAACAAACCGAAGACACCATTTTAGTGGTTAACCTAAGCGGTCGAGGCGATAAAGATTTAGCTCACGTACACAGTGTTTTATCAGAAGGAGGCGCACTATGAGCCAGACTAACCGTTACGGACAACTGTTCGCCACATTAAATGAAACAAACCAAGGTGCTTTTGTACCCTTTGTTACGATTGGCGATCCTAATAAAGAACTGAGCGTAGAAATCATCAAAAGCTTAATTGATGGCGGCGCTGATGCCCTTGAGCTAGGTATTCCATTTTCAGATCCGATTGCAGATGGCCCAGTGATCCAAGCTGCCAACATTCGTGCTCTTGATGAAAACATTAATACCCAAGATTGCTTTGATATTATTAAACAAGTGCGCCAGTACAATGCCGATATTCCAATTGGCCTGTTATTGTATTCAAACTTAGTGTTTAAACGTGGCATTGAGAAGTTCTATCAAGATGCTAAAGAAGCCGGTGTCGATTCAATTTTAGTGGCTGACGTGCCGCTACATGAGTCAAAGCTATTTCGCCAAACAGCGATGAAAAATGGTATTGACCCAATTTTTATTGCTACACCGAATGCTGATGATGACACGTTACGAGAGTGTGCGTCATATGGCCGCGGTTACACATACCTTCTTTCACGCGCAGGTGTGACAGGCACAGAAACCAAGGCACAAATGCCAGCAGATTCATTAGTTAAAAAACTAAAAGATTACCATGCTGCACCGGCATTACTTGGTTTTGGTGTATCAACGCCGGAAGATGTTAAATCAGCACTCGATTCAGGAGCTGCTGGTGCGATTTCAGGCTCTGCGGTTGTTAAAATCATCGAGGCAAACCTTAATGATCAAGCAGCAATGCTAACTGGTTTAAAAGAGTTTGTAGCCAGTATGAAGGCAGCTACAAAGTAACTTATTGTATTGCTTAAAAAAGGGCCATAAAGGCCCTTTTTTGTGCTTAACAATTTAAGATTAATGATGGCGATGCTCGCCCTCTTTAATTTCTTCTATGAATTTTCGATTAAAAGCCTCTAAGTCGGCTGGGCTTCGGCTTGTAACTATGCCCTCATCAACACACACCTCTTGATCAACCCAATTAGCTCCTGCATTGATTAAATCAGTTTTAATACTTGGGTATGAGGTTACTTTGCGGTCGCGTAGTTTATTAATTTCGGCTAATAACCATGGGCCGTGGCAAATCGCGGCGATGGGCTTGTTTTTACCGGCACTGAAAAAACCATCAACAAAGGCTTTTGCTTCGCTATCTTGACGTAACGTATCTGGGTTGAATAAGCCACCAGGCAGAAGTAACGCGTCATACTCTGCAGAGTCTGCTTCGCTGACTACACGGTCAACACTGACTCGCTCACCCCATTGGTTTTCATCCCATGCGGTGATATCGCCACGCTCAAGTGACACAACTTCGACAAGTGCACCCGCTTCTAATAATGCGCTTCGTGGTGACAATAGCTCGCTTTGCTCAAAACCATTGGTTGCAAGAATAGCAATCTTTTTACCATTCAGTTGGCTATTTAAATTTGACATGTTATCTCCTTATTTAGGTAAACCTAAATGATTAACAGCATACAACATGCCAAACTTAATAGATTGAAAATATTGAATAAATTTTCAGGTGTTCTATTTATGCTCTGTAAATACTACACCCGCTTTGCAAATCCTGCTTATAAACCGTCTTTGAGTGCTTTAGCAGGTTTAAAAACTGGCTTGTTAGCGCCTTCTATTTCAATTTCTTCACCGGTTTGTGGGTTGCGTCCTTTGCGTGCTGGGTAATAACTCAGAGCAAACGTACCAAAGCCATTAATTTGCACTTGATCGCCCTCAGAAAGAGACTTTTCGATAGCATTTAACATGCTGGTTAAGGCAGCTTGAGTGTCTTTTTTTGTTAATTCACTGTGGGCAGCCATTTGCGATACTAACTCGGCTTTATTCATAAAAAGTGCTCCAAAATACGCCGCTTAATCATCTGAGGTTAAGCGGAAAAAGATAAGGTAAAACAACCTAAACGCAGGTTTAGGCCAGATTGGCTCGGGAGGCTAAGCTTTCAGGGCTGCTAAGTCAACCTTGTATCTTGCACGATAACTTGATACAACCCAGTATCTTTTTAAATTAGAGCATTTATAAATTTATGCATGCGATTATTGAATACATCCCGCTGATCCTGTTTTTTGCGGTTTTCAAGTTAGTTGATATTTATTGGGCAACAGCCTTGCTGATGCTAACCACCTTAATTCAAGTTGCTTACTGTTATTTTAAAGATGGTAAAGTGCCAACCCGTCACTGGGTGTTTTTTGCCATAGCGGTGGTGTTAGGTACCCTCACCTTAGTGTTCCACGACGAGCAGTTCGTAAAATGGAAAGCCACCATTGTGTATGCCATTTTCAGTGTTACTTTGCTGGTAAGCCGCTATGTACTTGGCAAAAACTTAGTGAAAAAAGCACTAAGCTCGATTTTAGAAAATGCCTCTGAGAGTAAACAAGAAATCAACGTACCTGAAGCGCTCTGGAATAAGCTTAACCTGTTTTGGGTTGCAGTGACTGCTGGTATCTCGGCGCTGAATATCTACATTGCCTATAACTTCTCGCTCGATTTTTGGGTTAACTTTAAAGTGTTTGGCTTAATGGGCATTACCTTTGTTTGCGTGTTAGCAACGATCATCACCCTGTTCAAATACTTACCAGAAGATGACGAAGAGAAAGATCCAAAGCAATCTTAATGTCATAAATCTGTCGTCTTAGCTTGTTAGCGTAAGCAAAAAACACGCTGAGACGACATTGAACGCTAACCAATACCGCTGGCTTGAATTTACCCTCATATTTGTTTCTCTGCCGCTATTAGGCTTCTTTCTTCGTGCCTACCTCGCTAACTGGCTTATTCCTGCCCTTATTATTTTAATGGCCGTGTGCGGCATGTTGCTTTTATCTGACCCCCATTTTAAACGCTTTCGTTTAACAAGCTTTGGGCAATTTAGTGCGGTAAAACGTCGCTTATTTAGTTTCTTCTTTTTAGGGGCGCTATTCTCTGGAATGTTTTACGGGATTATGAATCAAGAAAACTGGTTTTCACTGCCACGAAACTCGTTTAACGATTGGCTAATGTTGTTATTGCTCTACCCCATTTTATCGGTGATGCCGCAAGAGCTTATTTTTAGAACCTATTTTTTCCATCGCTACAAACGCATTATGCCAAGTAAAACAGTGCGTATTATTGTCAGCGCATCAGTGTTTGCATTGGCGCATATTGTCTATGCGAATGTTTTGGCTGTACTGTTGGCTTTTTTAGGGGGGCTGCTGTTTTCTTACACCTATGCGCAAAGCCGCTCAACCTTCGTGTGTGTGATTGAACACAGTTTATGGGGACTTTGGATGTTTACCCTTGGCTTGGGTGATGTGCTCGATGCGGGGGCCTTTTAATTTAATAGGCATAAAAAAGCCGCGCAAAGTGCGCGGCTAAGTATTGAACTGGTCTTTAAAATCCGAAAATACTAAATGCAAAAAACTTAGTCGCCACCGTATTTACAAAGATTAGTAATAAAATGGCAGGGATAAACGTTGATAGTGAGAAGTTCACATACTTCTCTGTGAAGCTGCCAATATAGCCTTCACAGCCTTGGCTTAACTCTGCCGACAAGTTTGCTTTTTTCCAACGATACATAACGAATAAACACACCATTAAACCGTTAAGCGGTAAAATTGTGTCGTAAAACACATCATAAACAATATCAAATAAGCTCTTATCTGCACCGCCATAGCTAACAAACTTTGTAAGCGAGTCAACCATACCAAATGACATTGTACACAGCACAGTTAAAACACCTGTAGATAAAGTTAAGATAGCCAGTGCTTTTTTACGGCTAATACCTTTGCGGTCGCTTAAAGTCGCTGTTGGCACCTCTACAATTGATACAAGTGACGTAATTGCAGCAAAAAAGACAAGTAAGAAGAATACAAACGCAACAATTGATGCACCCACGTAGCCAATATCAGCTTGTAACGCTAATAAAATTTTTGGTAGGTAGACAAAAATCATCGATACTGACGAGTCAGATAAAGTACTTGGGTCAGTATCTGGGTTAAAACTGAAAATAGCTGGAAGCACCATTAGACCAGCAATAAATGCCACCATCGAGTCAGTGACTGCAACCATTTTTGCACTACCAACAATGTCATCTTTCTTAGAAATATACGATGCATAGGTCATTAAGATACCCATACCCAGTGACAACGAGAAAAACGCTTGAGCTAATGCACCATTTAATACGCTGGCATCCATTTTTGAAAAGTCAGGAACAACATAGTACTTAACACCGGCCATTGCGTTATCAAGAGTTAGTACGTATACAACCAACGCGGTGAGTAGTACAAATAAAGCTGGCATCATAAACTTAGCCGCTTTTTCAATACCTTCTTTAACACCGCCCACCAAAATCAAGTTAACGATGATGGCAACCACGGCCATATAACCAAACACGGTGTAGCTATTAATAAAGGTGCCAAAATTATCCGGCTGCGCCAAGGCATCTAGATTACCAAAAGCGGTTTGCGATAAATAACCAAAAATCCATACCGTGATCACCATGTAAAAAACAGCAATCATAAATGGCGTTAATACAGCTAAAAAGCCAGCAAAGTTCCATTTTGGATCATTGCCCGCTAAAAATTTGTATGAACCAAGTGGATCTTTTTGCGCTTTACGACCCATGGCCATTTCAGCCATCATCACTGGCAAACAGATAAAAATGACAAACAATGCATAGACTAAAAGGAAAGCACCACCGCCGTTTTTTGTGGCTGAAACAGGAAAACCTACTAAGTTTCCGATACCTACAGCAGAACCGGCTGCCGCTAAAATAAAACCGAGGCGGGAGCTAAAATGCTCACGTTTTTCGCTCATTTAAAAACCTTATTATTATTTTCTCAACCCAGCGACTCTACCAGTGTTACACCGCGTATTTCAAGCTTTATAAGTTAAAGTTATATGGGTTTGTGTAAAGATTATTACGCGAATAATCTCTCGTCTATTGCTAAGAATATGCTACTATTTTTTAAAAATAACATTGAGAACACACCATGCTGTATATGATTTATTCAACGGATGTTGAAAATAGTTTAGAAGCTCGCAAATCTGCACGTCCTGCTCACTTAGCACGCCTTCAAGAATTAGACGATCAAAACCGTTTATTTACGGCAGGCCCATTGCCAGCCATTGATAGTGAAGATCCAGCTGACGCTGGTTTTACTGGTTCATTAGTGGTTGCTGAGTTTGAGTCGTTAGAAGCAGCACGCGAATGGGCAGCAAACGATCCGTATATTGCGGCGGGTGTTTACGACAACTCAGTCGTAAAACCATTTAAGAAAGTATTTGGTTAACCTCTGAACTTAACTGAACCAATAATTCAGTGTTTGTTCACGGCTTATTAACTAAGATTTGGCTATTGAATTACAGAATTTAACGTAATTACTTGAATTTTAGTTAATTGGTTAATTAAACTAAATGGGTCTGGTTTAGGAGTTCCCCGTCATGCGCATATTATTAGCCTTCAGTTTTAGTCTTTTATTTGCATTATCAAGCTTTCATGCTGATGCCAATAAGAAACAAGCCCAAGAGGTGACTAAAAAGCAGGCTGTGACGATCGCCAAAAAGTCTGAAGACGGCCGAACCCTAAAAATCACAGAGCAAGATAAAGTATTTACCGTAAGAATTTTAAAAACGAACGGCCACGTGGTTGATGTCCATGTGAACAAAAAGACTGGCGAAGTGAAAAAGGATTAAGAATGCGAATTTTAGTAATTGAAGATGATTTACACTTAGCAGATAACCTTCGTAATGCCCTAGAAAAAGAGCGTTACAGCGTTGACCTTTGTCACGATGGTGAAGCTGGTTTATTCCATATTACCGAATACCCGCTAGATATGGCGGTAGTCGATTTAGGCTTACCTAAAGTTGATGGTATTGAACTAATTACCAAAGCACGTGCACAAGGTATTACCATTCCTATTTTGATTTTAACGGCACGTGACCGTTGGCAAGATAAAGTAGAAGGCTTAGATGCAGGTGCAGATGACTACCTAACTAAACCTTTCCACGTTGAAGAGCTAATTGCCCGCTGTAATGCACTTATCCGCCGTAGCGCCGGTAAAGCAAACCCAGAAATGACAGCTGGCCCTATTAAAATTCATACTCGCTCACAGCAAGTATGGGTTAACGATAAAGAACTTAGCTTAACGGCATACGAATACAAAGTTTTAGAATACCTAATGGTTAATCCACAAAAGGTAATTTCTAAATCTGAACTAACTGAGCACATTTACGACCAAGACTTTGACCTTGATTCAAACGTAATCGAAGTTTTCGTATTGCGTTTACGTAAGAAGCTTGACCCTGATGGTACCCTTAACCCTGTTGAAACATTACGCGGCCGTGGTTACAGGCTAAAAAGTCAGTGGTAGCATCGCAAATACCGCTTAAAGTAAGGCAAGGATTTATTCTTGTCTTTGTTTTATTAGTCGCCCTACCAATTCTGTTTTTCTCAATTGGTAAGGCTTACTACGCCTCTTTGGTCGAAGCGACCGAAAAAACCCTCGAAGCTCACTTATATTCATTAATTTCTGAAGTTGATTTCACTGAACGTGGCATTGTTATGCCAAGCACCATCTTAACGCCAGAGCTAAATCGATTAAACTCAGATACCTACGCGATGGTTTATCGCGGTGACTTACCAGTTTGGTATTCTGAATCGGCTACTAATATCAACTTTATTCCTGATAACTTTGAAGCCCCAGCTGGCTCTGCGGATTTTCGTCGGGTTGAATACAACAATACCGTATATTGGCAATTAACCCTTACCGTTATTTTAGAAAACATTGACCAATCAGAGCATGCACGTTTTATCCTATTAAAGCGTAATGATGCCCTACTGAGGTTGATGGATGGCTTTAAGCAGACTCTCGTAAATTGGATGTATGTCATGGGAGTGTCCATTGCTGCACTCATGGCGATTGGTTTTGTTTGGAGTGCAAGACCACTGCAACGACTCGATAAAGAAATTAAAGCCATTGAGTCGGGTGATAACCAACAAATTAAAGGTCTTTACCCGGTTGAACTACAAACTATTAAAGCCGATTTAAACTTATTGCTTGAATCGCAGCAACGCCAAAAAGAGCGTTACCGTGCTTCGTTGAGCGACCTTGCTCATGCATTAAAAACGCCTTTGGCAGTGCTTAAATCAAGCCCTTTAGCCAATGATGCGGATGCACAAGAGCAGCTAGACCGAATTAATGTGATGATCGAACACCAGTTAAAGCGCGCTGCAACAGGTGCGTCTGACACATGGAAGAAACAAACTCATATCAAGCCTGTTATTGACTCAATTATAAGCGCGATGAGCAAGGTTTATCGCGACAAAGATATTATATTTACCTCAGAGGTTAGTGAAAAAGACTATTTCTTGGGTGATAAAACAGATTTGATGGAACTACTTGGTAATTTAATCGATAATGCCTGTAAAGCTTGCCGTTCACAGGTCGATATAAAGGTTAAGCAGAACAAAAAGTTAACCCTCAGTATAAGTGATGATGGCCCAGGTGTCCCTGAGCACAAGCGTGAATCATTACTGACTCGCGGTACCAGACTCGATACCTATGAAAGTGGCCACGGTGTCGGCATGGCTATCGTGTCGGATTTAGTCAACTCGTATAATGGCACCTTAACCATTAAAGATGCAGAGAAACTAGCCGGTGCTGAGTTTATATTAGAGTTTAATTACCATGATAAAAAATAAAACATCAATACTCGTTAAGGGCAGCTTTCTAGCTTTAATTGCGAGTGCATCGCATGCTCAAGCAGAGCAAACGTGTGAGCTTGCTAGCAACAATACCGATGACACCAAACGCTATATTCAATGTCTTGATCAAGTTATCGCCGATCTGCAGCGTGACCAAAAGATGTGGATTAATAAGCTCACTATGGATCTTGAGAAAATCAAAGAGGATAGCGGTAACAGCCAATTGCTACCGATTTTTAATCGCAGCATCAAGAACCAAGAGCGTTATTTAGAAGACAGCTGTCGTTGGCGTTATCTACAAAAAATGCCAAATAGTACGAAAGCCGCTATTGCCTACAAGCAATGTGAAATTGAGATCCTAAAAAACCATGTGCAGGTTTTACAGCGACCTCTAAAGTAATAGCAACTCACAGATTCTCATGGACAAAAAGGCGCTTAAGCGCCTTTTTATACCAATTCGCTTAATTAAGTGGTCTATTTTGAGGCAAGAAAACCTCGTTGATAGCAAGGCAAAAATTTCGTTATTTAGTTGTTCTAAATCAGAAATTTTTAACGCAGATAGCGACAGGTTTAATCCCTCAAAATGATTAAGTATTATTGCGGATTGGTATTACTCTTCAAGTTTTAGCTCTTCGCCATTGCCAAGCAAGGTAGCTAACCATCGCCCTTCTTGACTAGTCTCTAAGGCTATTTTAACTATCATGGTTAATGGGACTGACAACAACATGCCCACGGTCCCCATCAGCCAGCCCCAGAATATTAACGATAAAAACACCACCAGCGTCGATAAACCCAACCCTTTACCCATAAAGCGCGGTTCAACAATGTTACCCATGACGGTGTTAATAACCAAATATCCGCCAGCAATAAACCCTGCAACCAGTGGGCCTTGAGTTATCAAAGCAAGTAACACAGGAGGCACGGCAGCAATGATAGAGCCTATATTTGGAATGTAATTAAGCATGAACGCCACTACACCCCAAAGTACAAAGTAATCAACATCAAGTGCCCACAGCATAAAGCCTGCAAGCATACCTGTGCCTAAGCTAACCAGCGTTTTAATAGCCAGATAAGAATTAATTGAATCTAAAAAGCGATCAACCTGCTGCATTTTCATTTCAGGATCGTCCAGTGCTAAATGCACTTTTTTACTCAGCATAGGTCCTTCAAACAACATGAACACCACGGTTAGGATGATCAAAAACAAGTTAGCCATCACGCCACCGAGGCCTGTGAGCATGTTGGTTGCAACATCAATCATTTTGCCCGGATCGAATAAAGAAATAATCTGCTCTTTATCAATCAGGATGTTATAACTCGCTGCAACATTGACCACCCAGACAAATTCTTCTTTTAGTTGTGCTTTGTACTCAGGCAGCTTTTCAGAGAAATCGGTCATCGATTGCCCAACCAACCCGGCAAGGCTTATCCCTACACCGACAATCATCAACATCACAAATACAACAGCAATGCCTTTAGGGATACCGTATTTGGCAAAGAAACGAATTAAGGGATTACAAATAATGGCAATAAAGGCTGCCAATACAAATGGGATAACAATCACACTTGCAGCTTTAATACCAGCTAAAACAACGACTAAAGCAGCAAATATCACTAAACTTTTATTTACACCAGTCAGGCTCGACAAAATAAAATCCTTGTTAGTTTTTTTATCAGTGTAAGTGAAATACGTCGCAAAATAAATCACAAAGCTGCTGGCACAATTAATGCTCTTTATACGTGCATAATTTGAACAATTTATGATACATATAACTAAGCGTGCTTTAAAAGGAGCTTTATATGGCACATTTATCCGAACAAGAACTCACTTTTTTCAACCGTTTATTCGAGGCAGAACGGACTGATAGCGATCCAACCGACACCAAAATGTCTATTAGGCTCAATTTGCCTGATAAATTAAACGGCTTACTTACCAATGCCAAACTGACACTGCTTGCTGAAGTGGGGATTTATCAATTGTGGTTTCCGCTTGATTTTACCAAGGACGAGAATGGCCAACTGATCCCTGTACTTAGCGCACCAGAAGTAATAGACACCAAAGGCATCGAACGCAGCTGGCGTACGCCTGATCTCGAAATTCACACAGAGCAATTTCAGATACTGTCTTTATCAAGCACAGGCGTGTTACTCAAGCCAAAGCGTCAAACTCCTATTCTCAATAAAGAAATACTGTTGGCATTTAATTTACCGAGTGAAGAACAGGTTATTCTTAGCGTAAAGCCAATAAGAACGACCAGCAAAGGAATTGCCGGAAAAATAGTGAAAGTGTGCCAAGGTGAAGATGCACTTCGTAATTACTTATTTGAGACCCATAAGCACCATCATGCAAAGCTGTACGAGCAAGGTAACTTTACTACTGAGCTTATCTAGTTGCAGCAGCTTAACAGCTTAGATAAGCTTGGCGTTTTGCAGCAAGTCACAACAAGGTATTTTATGAGTTACCCTATAGGAACCCCTGGTAAGCCGTGGAACAAAGAAGATAAGAAAGCATGGTTTGAATTACAGTCAGTAAAGCGTAGCTATTTAGATGATGTTGTATCGCAACTAGACTCTTTATCAAGCGATTTTAATATTGAGCAATATGGCGCATTAAGTTACGACTGCGACAAATACCCTCTTTACATTTTAAAGAGCAAACAATGGCAAGCTGATAAACCTGTTGTGCTGGTTACCGGTGGTGTTCATGGTTATGAAACAAGTGGCGTGCATGGTGCTTTAGCGTTTGCTAAGAGAAGTGCCAAAGACTACTTTGCTGATTTTAATATTTTAGTGGCTCCGTGTATCAGCCCTTGGGGATATGAAACGATTAACCGCTGGAATCCAAATGCCACGGATCCAAATCGCTCTTTCTATGCAGATAGCCCCGCTGAAGAGTCTGCAGCAATTATGCAATATTTAGCAGATAACACTATTGCACCTTATGTGCATATTGACCTACATGAAACGACAGACACTGATAATAGTGAGTTTCGCCCTGCTCTAGCAGCACGTGATGCAACGACCCACGATAACTGGAATATCCCAGATGGCTTTTATCTTGTCGCTGATAGTGAGCGTCCGCATGATGCATTTCAAACAGCGATTATAAAATCAGTTGAGAAAGTAACCCACATCGCACCAAGTGATGAGAATAACCAATTGATTGGCGTACCACAAACTCAATTTGGTGTAATTAATTACCAAGCGAAAAAACTGGGGTTATGTATGGGCTTAACCGATGCAGAATATGTCACAACAACAGAGGTTTACCCTGATAGTCCACAAGCAAATGACGACATTTGTATTGATGCACAAGTAGCCTCAATTAGCGGTGCTCTAAATTATATTGTTAACAAATAGTTAGCTATATTTTAAAAAGGGAGTGGATTATTTATTCACTCCAATACAAAATAATTAGATAGGATTCACATAAAAATAAAATTAATGAAAAAGTTATGTTTTTTGAAATTTGTATACTAAATAACTAGACACATACATAGAATTGTATAAAATTCGCGCTCTTTTTAAGTTCAAAAGGAAGCAAATTGGAATTTAAGAATCACTATGGCAGTGTCAGGATTATTACTGAAGGTCCAATTGTTATTGGGCAGTTTTCTGGCAATATTAACGCTCGTTTAGTCAATGACTTTGCAATCAATTTAAAAAAGCATATTACTGCTTTCGCTGGAAAGCCGTGGGCGTATATTAGTCATTCTACCCATTTACTTGCTACCACCCCTGATGCAGAACGTGGTTTTACTCAATTATTCCGTGCCCTGCAAGGCACTAACTGTATAGCAACCGCTTATATGTTTAGCTCGTCTATTGTGCTTAATCAAATGAAACGCATCATTGCACAAGCACAATCTCCAATTCAAATAATGGACTGTTTATTTGATGATTTAGACAGCGCTAAAGCTTATGTGCTAAAGCAGCTCGAATTTGCAGAAATGGCTTGTTAAAAACAAGCCATTTTCGTTTCTAGAGCCGTGATTGAGGTTAATCTCGGTAAAACTTAGTTTCTTTAGTTATTGCGATATCAGCATCTTCTAATGCTTGAATGTGAAAACTAATAGGCGTTACTTTTGACTTTAACTCGTAGCCATCAGCAACCACAGTGACAGGCACACGTTTCATCTGACCTGCTTCAACAGTTATCTTTTCAGGCACCTGTAAGCTTGCTTCTGCAATACCACTTATACCGATTGAATAGCTCAAGCTATGCTGTGTTTTGTTGATAATTGATAAGGTATATGGGTTTTCTACTAAACCTTCAAAATTAACACGATACAGTGCATTACGGTCACGAATGACAGAAGCCTCAATAGGTGTACGCATTGCCATCCACACAACCATGCCCACGACAAACAGCGCCGTTAAACCGCCATAGCCAAGCAGTTTTAATCTAAATGGGTTGGTCGTTTTGCCTTCCATTTGTTTTTCTGAGGCGTATTTGATCAGTCCTTTTTGATAGTTGAATTTTTCCATAGTGCTATCACATGCATCGATACATAAGCCACAGTTTATGCATTCATACTGCAAGCCATTACGAATATCGATACCCGCTGGGCATACTTCAACACATAGGTTACAGTCTACGCAGTCACCTAAGCCTAATTCTTTAGGGTCGGCTTTACGCTTACGCGCACCACGAGACTCCCCTCGCGCTTGATCGTAGGTAACAACTAACGTGTCTTTATCAAACATCACAGATTGAAAACGTGAATAAGGGCACGCCACTGTACACATTTTTTCACGTAAGAATCCCGCATTACCATAGGTACAAAACGCGAACAAGAATACCCAAAAGCTGACGATACCAGACATTTCTAGGGTAAATAAGCTCATGTATAGAGACTTAGCGGGGATGAAATAAGCCATAAATGACATAGATGTAAGCAATGAGATCACCAGCCAAGCTGCATGCTTAGTAATTTTCTTTTGCCATTTACTCACTGACCATTCAGCTTTATCAAGTTTAATACGCTGATTACGGTTACCTTCAACTTTGTGTTCGATCCAAGTAAACATCAGCATCCAAATTGTTTGAGGACAAGTGTAACCACACCAAACACGCCCTAACCAATTAGTGACGAAAAACAATGCAAACGCCCCTGTCATAAATAACATAGCTAAGATCATAAAATCTTGTGGTAACAGCGTTAAACCAAACAGGGTAAATTTTTGGCTGGCTACATCGAGTAATACGGCTTGGCGGCCATCATAGGGGATCCACGGAATGGCGATGAACGTCAGCATCAGCACCCAGCCTAAGTAACGGCGGATACGTTGGAAATACCCCTTTTGCTCACGAATATAAATTGGCCCTTCTTGGTTGTAGGGCTTGATGATTAAGTCTTGCTCTTTAATATCAAATTTCATTTTGCTACTTACTTTTGTGTCGGTAATAGCCTGATAGAGCAACTATCAGGCCAACACAAAATAAAAAATAAGTAACTGATATTAAATGATTAAATTTACATTTAAACACCCAAAAGCACGATATATCGCGAACAGTCGTGATATATCGCGAATTATCGTTTTATAGCTAGCTTTTTCATTTTTGATCTCAGGGTACTTTCGGGAAGTCCCAGCAAGGTTGCGGCACCATTTTCACCTGATATTTGCCCGTTACAGCGCTTTAGCACCTCACAAATATGCTGCTTTTGTACTGCATCAAGGGAAACCACCTGCTCATTTGATTGCTCGTTACTCAAAGGTGCTGAAAGCTGCAGTACCGTTTGCTTAGACAAAATAGCTTCACGCTCAAGGATATTTTGTAGCTCACGAATATTGCCTGGCCAATCATAATTCGCCAGTTTGGTGAGTGTTGCTTTGCTAAGCCCTTTTAACTGTTTACCTAAGCGCTTGTTCAGCTGCGTAATAATATTTGCTGCGAGTAGTGGAATATCTTCCTTGCGTTCACGAAGCGCAGGCACACGAATGGGAAACACATTTAAGCGATAATACAAGTCCATTCGAAAGCTGCCCTGCTCAACCATTTGCCACAAGTTACGATTTGTTGCAGCTAACACTCGGATATCGACTTTTAAAGTTTGACTACCACCGACACGCTCAAACTCTTGCTCTTGTAGTACCCGCAGTAATTTACTTTGCGCCTCTAATGGCAGCTCTGCCACTTCATCTAAAAATAAAGTGCCTTTATCAGCCAGTTCAAAACGCCCTTTTCTGCGTTCATTAGCGCCAGTAAATGCCCCTTTCTCATGACCAAATAACTCAGACTCAATTAAGTTGGCGGAAAACGCCGCGCAGTTTACTTTTATGAAAGGTTGCTCAGCACGATTGCTCAAGCGGTGAAGGTTTCGTGCCACCAGCTCTTTACCCGTGCCGTTTTCACCTAAAATCAAAACCGTACTATTAGTTTGGCTTACCAAGGTAATTTGCTCGAGCATACTTTGAAATGAATGACTTTGCCCAACTAAGCCAGAGTCTTGCCAATCTTCGTTTAACTCTGAAATAAGGTAAGCATTTTCAGCTTGAAGCTGCTCAGATAGGTGCTGAACTTGTGCTAAGGCATCACGCAACGCCGCTTCTGTTTGCTGCTGTTTTGATACATCGCGAAAAATCGCGACTGCTCCAATCAAGGCACCATTTTTATAAACTGGCGTTGAAGTATACTCAACAGCAAAATAGCTTCCATCTTTACGCCAGAATACCTCATCGTTTACATGACGGTGTTTGCCATCGAACATGGTGCAATATATTTGGCATTCATCCGCCGGGTATGGTGAGCCATCTTTACGAGTATGATGATGATATTGATGTATTTTTTTACCAAGGAGTTCGTCTGCTTTCCAGCCCGTCATGCGCTCCGCAGCAGGGTTTACAAAAACTGCATTACCCGATAAATCGAAGCCATAAATTCCCTCGCCAACGGCGTTTAGCAATAACGTGGGGTCGTTTAAAAATTCCTTGATCATAGTAATCACTCAATTCGCGAAATATCACGAGCAATTATGACAAGGTTGAACATGCTTAACAAGCAATCATAAAAAAAGCGACTAGAAGCCGCTTTAATATATCGTATGGGTTTACAGTGTAGGCACTAAGATAATTTCGCCCTGAGATACTTTCATATCTAATGGTAATTTGCTCAATAGTGCAACTTTAGGGTCGTTCATATTTAACTTATAGACAGGATTAACCGCTAAAAAGCCGTTAATCACTTGCATTGCCTGATCATCTAATAAGTTTAAGCTGCCCTTGAAACCCGCGGTGTCGATTGTTGTATCAACCAGTTTTACATTACGTAAAAAGACCGCTTTTTTCTCGCTGTCATAAAATGGGCTACCTTCAATTTGTAGCTTTAAGCGTACTGGATACTTAAGCGCAAACGCTTTGATGACGGCACTAGAATCGGCCCCTAAAACCACCACATCACGTTTATCTGGGCCAACATTGACACTCAGGTCGTTTACCGCAAAATCAACTGGTAAGCCCATCAGCTTAATCTGTTCACTTAGTTTTGGTAATTGATTAGCAAGGGCTGCTTCAATTTCAGAATTGCTAAACGAGTAAACAGACATCCCTTGATCTGTCGTTTTACATGCCCCTAAAAATAAACAGGTAAGTAGTAATAAAATTCTCATTGTTTTCCTCAAAAACACACGGAAAAAAACCGCTTTAAAAAGCGGTTTTATTCGTTAAATTGCAAATATTGCTTTAAGCCTTGCTAGTGTGTCAGCTGAAACTGAACCCTCACTGACTGCAAGTAATTGCTTTAAGTAATAATAAACATCTGCCTGTTCGCCACGGTGTTTATCATCTAACATCGCAACTTGCTCTGTCATACGTAACTGACTATCAGCCGATTCTACGCCTGCCAGAATTTCGATACGGGTTAACAGCTGCGCAGCGTTTAGCTTAGTTGTTAATGAAGCTTGAAACTGCGAAGGCAGTTCGCTGTTGCTTTCAAGAGCAGCAAATAAAGCCGTTAATTTAGACTGCTCTGCTTGCTTACTAATTAGGGCTGATTTTGCACTAATCGCTGCCTCTAACTGAGTCACGCGTGCGGATAACGCTTTTGAGTATTCAAGCTCTGCTAGCTTCACTGTTAAATCTTTAAGCTGTGCAAGATGCATCACGGTCTCAAGTGCAGACTCAAGCTCACTTAACTGCTGTGCGGCAACTTCGTCATTTTGTTGCTGTACTTGCTTTTGCTGTTCAAACTCGACACTGCGCTTAGCAAAAGTCTCGTCATTAACTCGTCTGAATTGCTGCCATAAGGTGTTTTCAGCTTTCATTCCTGCAAAGCCAATAGTCTGCCAAGTTTGTTGAAGCGCTTTTAGATCTTGGCACGCAGCAGCTAAATCATCACTTTGTGATAACTGTGTTGCTTGCTCAACAAGTGCTGCTTTTTGTTCAGCATTTGCTTTATGAAATGCAGCAAGTTGACCTTGTACTTGTGATTGTGCAGCTTTAAATTGCGTTTGTAGTTCACGGTATGTTTTAGGATCGACATTACCTGCAGAACGCCACGCTTTTGCGGTACGGTTGAACTTGCTTTCAAACTGCTTCCAATCAAACTCATCAGAAGAGCTATCAAGCTCTGTTAACTGCTGCATTTGCGAGATTATATCAACGCGCTGTGCTTTAGCTTGTTCACGTTGCTGCTCCTGCTCTGCAAAATACTCACGACACGGCGCAAACAGTAATTCAATTTGTTGATCGAATAACTCGCCTTGTTGTTTTTCTGCATCAGTATCTAAACGTCCTAACTCATTCCATCGACGACGCAACTGTTTAACTTGCTCTGCGCGTTGTTTAGGGTCAGTACACTCGGTTGCAACAAGTTCATTTACTTCAACGAGTAGCGCATCACGCTTTGGTGCCGATGCGTATTTTTGCCAATCTTTTGCTTCGGCTAGTTGCGCTTCTAAATCAGCTTTCAAGCTATTTAATGGCTGTTTGTAATAGTCTGTAAGTGTTGCGTATAGCTCTTCAAAACCTTTAAACACACCAAAGGCAACATTAAAGCGACCTTGCTCAATTAAGCGTTTTACATCACGAGCTTTACGCTTCGCTGTTTGTTGATTTTTCTCAAACTTATTCGTCAGCGGTGCCATCGCTTGCTGCCAACTGTTTACTGTTTCAGCTAAATTTGCTTTAAAGCGACCTTGTAAACGACTAGGAATACTTGCCAGCTTTTTGCGTGCTAATTTTTGCTGTTGCTCAAACTGCTGTTTAAGACCGTCAAACTCGCTTTCGTCTTCAGTTGTCGCAACGATATTTAATTGATCAAATGTCTCTTTAAACTCAGCAATAGCACTAACCAGTTGCGGTAACTGCTCAACTTGGTTAAATAAATTTGTTAAATGTTGTTTTACATCACGCACAGTTCGGTTATCAGCTAAGTCCGCCTCTGCTAACGCATCTTTTGCCTCTGCAACTTTTGCCTCGAGCCAATCTTGTTGAATTTGCTCTGGCGTTTCTAAGCCTAATTGCAATGCATTTTCAATTTCTTCGCCAATTGCTTCAAGGCTTGCAAGTGCTAATACCTGACGTTGTTGCTCAGCTAACGCTTGCTGCGCTGCTTCATGCTCTTTACTTAAAACTGCAATATGCGATTCAAGCTTTTGCGTAATCGCTGAATATTTCTTATCTAACGTGCTTACTTGCTCATCGCTCAGCCATTTTAGTTCGATAGCTTGCCACTGCTGTAATAACTCAGCATGTTGCATCGACACTAACTGAAAGTCATTTTTATCACGAAGCGCATTAAGCTTTGCTAATACCACACGTGTATCAGCTTCTACTTTGGCAGGCATTTCTATCGCTAAGCGTTCATTGTCAAGATGAGTAGCTAGTTGGGTATGCGCCTCACCTTTTGCATGCTTTAATAGTGATTTAGCAAGTTGATGATTAATCACAAGCTCAACAAGTTGCAATTGCAGCTCTTCACGGCCTTCTTTAAAAGCTTTATCAATTAAGCTTGGGTTTGCTAAACGCTTTAATAACTTAACACGAACTTGAAGTTCTTTTTCTGCAAAGGCGAGTTTCTCAAGAGTTTTGACAGGTGCGTAACGCTCAATAAACTCATTTTTGATATTTGCATCTAGTTGGCTGTCGGTATTTAAAACCGCTTGATTGATATGCTGCTCAGCAAGGTCTTTCAGTGCTTGGTCTTGCTTGTATGCTTGCCACCATAAAACGATATCGTTCACTTTGTTTAATGCTTTTTTGCGGATTTCAGCTGAGCTGTCTTCAAGGGCAATGCTATTTAAGATGCTAAGGTCACGCTCTGTATCAAGACGTTCAACCGCAGCTAAACGGACTTGGTTTTTAGGGTGCTTCCATTTTGGAGTAAACAGGTGTTTAAAGATCATTTTCACTAAACCTAGCTATTTCATTTTCTGATGCGAATTCTTTTTGCAATTGAGCTTTGCTCTTTTGCACCATTTCACCATTTGCGCCAATGGTAAACTGCTCATTGCTTTGCGAAACTTTGGCCTGATAAAGCATCACGAGTTGAACGGTTTGTTGTTTTTGCTCCTCAGTCAAAGGAGTGCCGTCTGGCCACTTACCCGTAGAGGCACCATACTGAAGACGTTCAAATACTTCTGGGGTGATATTTTTAACGATATGATCAATATTCATGTTACTTTTTCTTTTTTAAAACAACTAAATAGATGCGGCTTACAAGATACCACACAAAACCTACTGCCATTGCCGATGTATAGGCATACCACTCAAGAGACTTTGCTTCGGGGTGCATAAAGTAATAACAGAAAAAGCCCCCTAAAAATAAAATCAGTGCGAGGAAAGACTGATTCATAAACTTTTGTTGTCTACGAATGCGCGTTTCTTTTTGCATTTGCTGCAATTGCTCATTGCTTAGATCGGTGACTTGGCATTCACAATGCGGGCATTGCTTATGTTTGTCAGATATTGATTTTGCACACTGCGGGCAACTAATAATCGCCATATCTTTCTCCATACTACGCATAAAAAAGGCGCCTTTAGGCGCCCTTTATTGTACTTGTTTTATGAGTCGATGTCTTTTTTGAATTTCATTCATTTATGAAGATTCGAAAACCTGCACAACTAAATTCACCGTAAAAACTCAAAAAAACGATTTATTGTTTCTGTTTCGCCTTTTCAGCTAGACGCTTTTCCCAGAAAGTCGCATTTTTAATGCCTAATTTAACGGGATCAAAAGTGATTTCACCACCGGCTTTCTTTTGATCTTCGTAATCACGTAAACAGTTAAGTGCAGGTTTTGCGACAAAGAAAATAGCCAAAATACCCACAATATTGATCCAGGCCATTAAGCCTACGCCAATGTCACCAATATTCCAGATGTAACCTGAGTTGTTTACCATACCGTAAGCCACCATAAACATGATGACAAACTTCACAACAACCAACGGAATATTGCCTTTGAAATAACGGTTTAAATAAGCAACGTTCGTTTCAGCAATATAGTAATAAGCAAGAATTGTAGTAAATGCGAAGAAGAATAAAGCAATACCAACGAATGCTTCACCAAAGCCACCAAATACGCTAAATAATGCCATTTGTGTAAAAGCAGCAGAGCCTACTTCAGTTGCAGCATCAACGTTTTGCACAATGAATTGACCTGCAGGTAACTCACCCACAATGTTGTATTGTTTAGTGATTAGAATCATTAACGCAGTTGCTGTACAAACAAAAATGGTATCAACATAAACAGAAAATGCTTGCACTAAGCCTTGTTGAGCTGGGTGATCTACCTCGGCAGCTGATGCTGCATGCGGACCCGTACCTTGCCCTGCTTCGTTTGAGTAAATACCACGTTTAACACCCCAACCAATTGCAGCACCAAAGCCTGCTTGCGCGGTGAATGCATCAGATAAGATCATTGAGAAGATACCTGGCACTTTATCTAGGTTTAAGAACACCACGATTAAGGCTAACACGATATAACCTAGCGCCATAAATGGCACCACAATTTGTGTGAAGTTTGCGATACGTTTAATGCCACCAAAGATGATAAATGCAAGCACAATTAAGATGATTGCAAGCGCAACCAGCTTAAAGCTACCTACTTCACCAAAGCTGGTGCTAACCAATGTGCCTTCACCAAAAACTTGTGTGAATGCATTACCTACCGCATTCGCTTGAACGCCCGGAAGGAATACACCACAAGCAATAATCGCCGACACTGCAAATAATACGGCTAACCACTTTTGCTGTAAGCAGCGGTCGAAGTAATATGCTGGGCCACCGCGATATTGACCGTCTTCTTCTGATTTATAAATCTGACCAAGTGTTGACTCGGCATATGCAGTACTTGCGCCAAGGAACGCAACTATCCACATCCAGAAAATCGCACCCGGACCACCAAAGCCGATTGCTGCAGCAACCCCGGCAATATTACCTACACCTACACGGCCTGATAACGAAACCGCTAGCGCTTGAAACGAAGAAATACCCGTATCTGAATTATTAGAGCTAAGTAATAATTTACACATTTCTTTAAAATGTCTAACTTGTGCGAATCGGGTTAAAACGGAATAAAACAGACCTGCACCTAGACATAAATAAATGAGTGCATCACTCCAAATTATGTCGTTAACGGCGCTTACTAAAGCTTCCATGGATATCCTCTATGATTATATTTTTTATTGTTAGTTACGATACTCAGCGTGAGCTTGTGAGAATGCGCGACACGATAACTGTGAGAAATAAAAATGAAATTTTGTTACTTCACAGCTGAATATATTGGATATTAACTTAAACCAACCAAGTTTGTTAACAGTTAATTTTCAATATGATAAATGTACCTACTAAATTAACATTCGATGCATCCTGCTCTGCACCGCTGCTTTTTTAACTTTCATACCAATTTGTTTAATTAAGTATTTTTGCAAATTGGTATCAGATACAATTACGGGCATCAGTTTTGCTGATGCCCGTAAGGGTCGTTATCTTAATTTATCAATCACGTTAACAATAGCCGCTAACGTATCTTGACCAAATTGATATGAGCGACGATCTGACCAGCCGTAATCTGGATCTGGTAAATCATCGTTATCTTTAAATGGCATCTCTACCGTGTAAGCTAATGCATTAAATTCATGCGCGACAGCAGAAGAACCGACAGTTAAGTTAGCCTGGCCCGGCTCATCTTTTGGATAACCATGTTCGTCTTGGAACTCAGGCGTCACAGTTAAAAGCGCAGCTTTAAAGCTATCTTCTAACTCTTTTAAGCGATCATCGTAGCCCGGGATACCTTCACTACCCGCAACAAAGTTATAAGGAATTGCTTCGTCACCATGAATATCTAAGTGCATATCAAGGCCAGTTTCTCGCATTTTGTTAAGCACTAAGAAAACTTCAGGGCTATTTTCCATGCTCGGTGTTTGCCATTCACGGTTCAAGTTAACGCCTTTAGCGTTAGTACGTAGGTGACCACGCACACTGCCATCTGGGTTCATATTTGGCACGATGTAGAATACCGCTTTAGATAATAATGCTGCTGCATGTGGGTCTTCATCATCAAGTAATTTATGAAGTAAACCTTCAACGTACCACTCAGCCATAGTTTCGCCTGGGTGCTGGCGCGCCGTGATCCAGATTTTTTTCTTCTCACTGCTAGGAATACCCACACGTAAAACACTCATATCACGACCATCAAGGGTTTCGCCTAATGTTTCTAATTTACAGGCATGTTGGCTTTGTGCCCATGCTAGTAAATCTAAGTGACGGTCATAGCTGTATGGCGCAAAGTAAGCAAAGTACATGCTGCCGCACTCAGGCTCTACTTCAAATGATAGTGTGCCGTTTGCGTACTCAGATGGAACACGGAACCAAGTTTGACGGTCGTATGATGCAACCGCATGGTAACCTTCCCAGCCATCAGGGTATGCTGAGTTCTCTAGGTTATTAATGTGTAATTTATGGTTTTGAAACGCAGTTGTTTCAAGACGAAAGTGAAACCACTGGAAAAAATCAGACTGATTGTCTTTATTGATTTCTAATTGAATATTCAGTGGATCAACGGCTTCAATAACCTTGATATTACCACTGTCAAAATTGCTGGTGATTTTCATTCTATAAACCTATTGGTTAAAAATAATTCTTAGCTATTCGCTTGTTAGTTAAGAATTAAGTCAACGCTCTGTAGTTAGAACGTTTTGTTAGTAATATGGTGTAGACCCTTAACAGCCTATCACATGCTGAAAATTTGCAAAAACTTTCACGACTAAAAAAGCCAGCATAATGCTGGCTTCTAGATTCTTTATAACTTAGGTATTAGCGAGGTAAGCTTGGGAAAGTTACTTCAGCCATATCACGCATACAACGTACTACCTGACAGCTATAACCGAACTCGTTATCGTACCAAACGTAAAGTACAACGCGGTTGTCATCTACGATTGTCGCTTGTGAATCAACAACACCTGCGTAACGGCTACCTACTAAGTCAGTCGATACGATTTCAGTAGACGCTGTGTAATCGATTTGATCACGAAGGTCTGAATGAAGTGCTGTTTCACGTAAGAACGCATTTAGTTCTTCAACAGTTGTACCTTTTTCAAGGTTTAAGTTCAAGATAGCCATTGATACGTTTGGCGTAGGAACGCGGATAGCGTTACCAGTTAGTTTACCTTCAAGCTCAGGTAAAGCTTTAGAAACCGCTTTTGCAGCACCTGTTGAAGTGATAACCATGTTAAGTGCAGCAGCACGGCCACGACGCTCAGCTTTGTGGTAGTTATCAATTAAATTTTGGTCATTGGTGTACGAGTGAACAGTTTCAACGTGACCATTTTTGATACCAAACTTATCGTTAAGCGCTTTTAACGTTGGCGTAATAGCATTGGTCGTACAGCTTGCTGCACAGACAATCTTATCTTCAGGTTTGATATCTTGGTTGTTAACACCGTACACGATGTTCTTGATGTTACCTTTAGCTGGTGCAGTTAATAATACTTTTGCTGCGCCTTTCGCTTCTAAGTGCTGACCAAGGCCTGCTTCGTCTTTCCAAATACCTGTGTTATCAACAATAAGCGCATTCTCAATGCCGTAAGCTGTGTAATCAACTTCGCTTGGTGAGTTAGCATAGATAACTTGGATGTAGCTACCGTTAGCTTTAATTGCATTGCGCTCTTTGTCAATTGTAATTGAGCCATTGAATGGACCGTGGATAGAATCACGACGAAGTAAGCTTGCACGCTTTTCTAGGTCACCATCTTTACCACCACGTACAACGATTGCACGTAAACGTAGGTCTGCATAAGGACCTGACTTCTCGATTAAAAGACGCGCTAATAAACGACCGATACGACCGAAACCGTATAACACAACATCACGTGGTTCTTTACGCTCTGAGTTTGCGATTTCTGCTAATTCGTCAGTTAAGTACTCTTCAACTGAGCGACCTTTCGCAGCATCGTTAAACAAATAACCATACGCTAGTTTACCAATATCGATACGTGCTGAGTTTAAGTCCATTTTGCTAATTGCTTCTAAGAAAGGGAAGCTTTCACGTAAACGTAGTTTTGTACCTTCAAACTGAGCAACTGTTTTGTGTGCTTTGATGATATCGATTGTACTGGCATTAACGAGAGGACGGCCATATACAGCGATTTCGATACCACGATTACGGTAAAGTCTACCAATGATAGGTTGCATACTTTCTGCGTAATCTTGACGTTCTTGCCAGCTGCTTGTGTATTCTAACTCGTGAGATGAGGTCATTTTTTTTACCTAATTAAACAATTTTGAACGGATAGCCTTAAAAAATGTGTTGTGATTTGAGAGCAACACATCTCAGGCAGGGGTATTCTAATTTAAACTCGAACGATTCTCCACTGTTACAGAACAAATCATTGCGCTAGAATAAAGTAGTACAAATTAAGTAGAGGTTAAGGAATGTTATTAAGAGCAAGCGTGTTGCTTGGTTTATTGGCATTAGCAGGCTGTGAAGATCCGCTTACACTGGCGAAAGTGTGCGACGAAACACCTGGCTTCTGCAGTGATTTAAATAAAGACAGTCACTGTAAAGAGCAACGTGCCGAGGTCATCATTCAACGTTATGTTGAATATAAGTCGCCAACAGACGAAAACAAATATCAATTATTAAAAGACTTTGAGAAATACGATCAATGTGTATCGCTTGCGGCCAAGATTGAGCATATAAAACTAAAAGAAAAAACCACCTCTCGCGTTGAAGGTCATTTAACAAGCATTAAAGAAATGACACGTATTTTTCAAGATACCAAAAATACGAACCACCCTGGTTTGTTGTATTACCATTGGTCACGTAATAACGACCAATCAGCGTTAACTAAACTACTCGCCCTTGAAGAAAAACAAGATAAACGGGTGACCGAAGATGCTGAAATGCAGTTTTTCTTGGCAAGCTACTACGTGAAGTTTGATGATGAAAAAACCATTGATTTGCTATACAAAACGCTCGAGTTAAATAAAGCAGGTGAAACACCGAATCCAGAGATCTACCCGACTCTGGTCAGCTTGTTTTACAAACACGAAAAGTATAAGCACGCATACACTTTTGCACGCGTGGCACAATTATCAGGGTATGAAAATGTCGATATTTTACCTATCGAACATCAACTTGCTGCCGCAGGCAAAAGCCTAGACAGCTTAGATGATTTAGCACAAAAAACCTACGACAGTATCCAAGAAGGAAGCTTCGTATCACCACGCGGGTTTTGATAATTCCAACTCGCTAATGTGCAATGCTCAGACAAATAAAAAAGGCAGCTAACGCTGCCTTTTCTTATTTTGCTTTGCTTGTACCAACTTCTACACGAGTTTTTAGCTTTTGACCTGGTCTAAAAGTCACAACTCGGCGTGCCGAAATAGGAATATCTTCACCTGTTTTCGGATTGCGGCCTGGACGTTCTTTTTTATCTCGAAGATCAAAGTTACCAAATCCAGAGAGCTTAACCTGCTCGCCTTTTTCTAGCGCTGAGCGGATTTCTTCAAAAAACGCTTCAACTAAATCTTTGGCATCTTTTTTATTGATCCCGAGTTTTTCAAATAGGTGTTCAGCTATGTCGGCTTTAGTAAGCGCCATATCTAGTCCCTCAACGATGCGTTAAATTGTTCGGCCAGTGCGGCCACCACATTATCAACTACTTGATTGATATCTTTCTCTTCGAGCGTTCTATCAACCGCTTGCAGTGTTAGAGCAATCGCCAAACTCTTATAATTTGGCTCAATACCTTTGCCCTTATACACATCGAATAAGTTTAGGTCAACCAATTGATTTCCGCCAACTTTTTCTATGACATTTAAAATATCGCCAGATTTTACGTGATCTTCCACTAAAATCGCGATATCACGGCGGTTTGACGGGAATTTCGACACTGCCACGGCTTCTGGTAATTTTCTTTTTTCTAGTGCAGACATTTCGATTTCAAACACAAACGCTGTGTTGTTGATATCTAGTGACTTTTGCACTTGTGGGTGCACTGCACCAAAGAAACCAACTTTCTTACCATCAACATAAATAACCGCTGATTGGCCTGGGTGTAAGCCATCAGACTGCTCTGCTTTTATCTCAAAACGTGACGAATCGTTACTAATAGCTAAAAGTGCTTCAACATCACCTTTTAAGTCATAGAAATCAACGCTACGCTTTTCTTGAACCCAATGTTCACCGTGTGCAAGACCAGAGATTACACCACCAATGACAGCAACTTGGTTTACGCCGTTTTCAGCATTTTCGTCACGTAAGAATTTTAAGCCGTGCTCAAATAAACGGACGCGTGGTTGCTGGCGGTTTTGATTGTAAACTAGCGACGCTAATAGACCTGGCATTAAGCTCACGCGCATTGCTGACATTTCAACCGAAATTGGGTGTGGCAATACAAGCGCATCACTTTGCGGGTGTAAAATTGCTTGTGCTTTTGGATCAACGAAGCTGTAAGTAATTGCTTCTTGGTAACCACGTGTTACAAGCGTATTGCGGAATTTAGTTACCGCAACATGCGACTCGTCATGGTTAGTCATTTTTAATTTAGCAGTTGGTGCAACGTTAGGAATGCTGTTATAGCCGTATACACGCGCAACTTCTTCAATTAAATCTTCTTCGATACGAATATCAAAGCGATAGCTAGGTACGTCAGCACTCCATACACCATCAACAACTTTAACGTCTAAACCTAAACGCGTTAGGATGTCAGTTACTTTTGCATCATCAATGTGGTGGCCAATTACACGGTCTAAACGCTCACGACGTAAACGCACTTCTGTTACTTTTGGTAATTTGTCAGTTGCAACTGCTTCAACAACTGGGCCTGCTTCACCGCCAACAATTTCAAGAAGTAATGCTGTCGCTCGTTCCATCGCATCTTTTTGCAGTGCAAAATCGACACCACGCTCGTAACGGTGTGACGCATCTGTGTGTAAACCGTAGCTACGTGCTTGACCCGCAATAGCGACAGGGTTAAAGAATGCACTTTCTAATAAAATATCTGAAGTTGCTTCAGTTACACCTGACTTTTCACCACCAAAAATACCTGCAATAGCAAGCGCTTTATTGTGATCAGCAATCACAAGCGTTGACTCGTTTAGTTTTGCAGTGTTGCCATCTAACAGAACTAACTCTTCACCCGCGTTTGCGCTACGTACTTTAATACCACCTTCAATCGCATTTAAATCAAATGCGTGCATTGGGTGGCCTAGCTCTAATAACACGTAGTTTGTTACATCAACAACAGGGTCAATTGAGCGAATACCACTGCGACGCAGTTTTTCTACCATCCAAAGTGGTGTTTCTGCATCAAGGTTAATACCTTTAATTACACGTCCTAAATAACGAGGACACGCTTCATCATTCACAAGCTCAATCGATACTTTGTCATCAATCGTTGCAGCAACTGGTGCGATTTCAAGTGTGTTTACATCAACACTGTTAAGAACACCCACTTCGCGCGCTAGGCCTTTGATACCTAGGCAATCACCACGGTTAGGTGTTAAGTCAACATCAATAATGTTGTCGTCTAGGCTTAAGTACTCACGTAAATCAGTACCGATTGGTGCATCACTTGGTAATTCCATGATGCCATCACCTTCTTCGCTGATACCTAACTCAACGAATGCGCACAGCATACCGTGTGAAGGTTGACCACGAAGTTTGGCTTTTTTGATTTTGAAGTCGCCTGGTAATACAGCGCCAACAGTCGCAACAGCGACTTTTAAACCTTGACGACAGTTAGGTGCACCACACACGATATCAAGTAGCTCATCACCACCTACGTTTACTTTAGTTACACGTAACTTATCAGCGTCTGGGTGTTGACCACACTCAACCACTTCACCAACAACAACGCCTGTGAACTCAGCTGCTGCAGGCTCAACACCGTCAACTTCAAGACCAGCCATTGATAACTGTTCCGAAAGAGCCTGTGTGTCGATTGCTGGGTTAACCCACTCTCTTAACCACTTTTCACTAAATTTCATTTTATATCTTCACTCTTAACGGAACTGGTTTAGGAATTTTAAATCGTTTTCGAAAAATGCACGTAAGTCGTTTACGCCGTAACGCAACATCGTCAAGCGCTCAACACCCATACCGAATGCAAAGCCTGTGTATTTTTCTGGATCAATACCCACTGATTTAAGAACGTTAGGGTGAACCATGCCACAGCCTAATACCTCTAACCACTTGCCGTTTTTACCCATAACATCAACCTCAGCTGATGGCTCGGTAAATGGGAAGTAAGAAGGACGGAAACGAATTTCCATATCTTCTTCAAAGAAGTTACGTAAGAAGTCGTGCAGAATACCTTTTAACTCAGTGAAGCTTACATCTGTATCAACCATTAAGCCTTCCACTTGGTGGAACATTGGCGTGTGTGTTTGGTCGTAATCGTTACGATAAACACGACCTGGAGAAATGATGCGCAGTGGTGGCTGCTCAGTTTCCATGGTACGGATTTGTACACCACTTGTTTGTGTACGTAATACAAGCTTAGGGTTGAAATAGAAAGTATCGTGATCAGCACGCGCTGGGTGGTGCTCAGGAATATTTAGCGCATCGAAGTTATGAAAATCATCTTCAACTTCAGGACCTGATTTAACCGCAAAACCTAACTCACCAAAAAAGCTTTCAATACGTTCAATAGTACGAGTTACTGGGTGTAAGCCACCTGTTGGCATAACACGACCCGGTAAAGTTACGTCGATCGTTTCTGCCGCTAGCTTCTCTTCAAGAGCCTTACTTGCTAGTAACTCACGCTTTTCGTTAATGGCTGTTTGTACTTCTTGTTTTGCTTGGTTAATCACTTGACCCGCTTCTTTACGCTCTTCAGGGGCAATCTTGCCTAGCGTTTTAAGTAAGCTGGTGATTTCACCTTTTTTACCAAGGTAATTAACCCTGATATCTTCTAGTTGCGCGATTTCATTCGCACTGGCAACTGCCTCAAGTGCTTGCGCTAAAATATTTTCTAAGTTCATTGAGTACCTGGTCTTTCACAGAAGGATTTTTGTAATAGCTAATGATAACTGAAAGCAAGGACTAGATTCTAGCCCTACTAAAGCTTTAACGTTGATTTTATAAAAGGAATTGTTAATTTTCTTTGTGCAGCCATTGAGGCGTGGTCAAGTTTATCTAAAACGTCTAATAATGCACGCATATCACGGCTTAATCGCGTTAATAAAAAGCGCGCGCATTCATCCGTCAATTCAAGGCCACGCATGTGAGCACGGCGTACGAGCGCTTCGGCTTTGTCATCATCGCTCATTGAACGAATTTGTAACGTTGTGCCCCACTTCAAACGCGAAACTAAATCCGGTAGGTTGATATGTAGCATGTCAGGTAATAAATCAGCTGTGACCACAAGGTATTTGCCCGGCTCATTAAAGCGATTGAAAAAGTTAAATAATCCTTTCTCCCATGCATCGTTGCCTGCTACCAAGTGCACGTCATCAATACATAACACGTCAAGGTTTTCGAGACCTTCAAGTACCACAGGGCCGTAGTCAATCACTTCACGCATCGAAAGTAACATGGTTGACAAACCGCGCTCTTGAGCGTGAATACAGGTCGCATACAACAGGTGCGATTTACCTGAATCGCCCAAACCGCATAAATAAGTATATTGAAATTTGTTACTAAGCTTTGTGAACGCATCTTTAAGGTGACTCACTTCAAGCGAGTTTTCGCCACCAAAATAAGAAGTAAATGTTTCATCATCAGGCAAAGTAACAGGTAATGCCATTTGCATTGGTTCTTGCACTGCGATTAAAGCCCCTGCCACTGATATTCAAGCTCATCTTTATTGACTACTTGATAGAAATCACGCGGGTCCTGATACGCTTTAAAGGCACTATCAAGTTCTAACGCTTTTCTAAAATCATTCATGCTGCCAGTGTGATTAACAGTAAATTGAACGCTATCAGGTGTACGCACAGATATTACGGCACGAGTAACAACACTTAAGCTCTCTAAACGGCGTTTAGCAAATTCAATATCAACAAAGTTATTGATACCTTTAAGATAGAAAGTTGCTGTAGCAAGTTGGCCAATCATCGTTGGATCTATTGCGTATTCTGCTGCTAAGCCACCTGCTAAACTATCAATCATATCTGCAACAATTTGCTGCTTATCACCCATCAAACGATTAGTATCGAATAATTCAGCATTAGTGAAACGCCAATCAAGGATCCAGGATTCTGAATCAGCTTGTTGATACATTCTTGCAGTAATACTGCGCTCAGCACTATAACGGCTTGAAGCTCGCTCTACAGGCTCAGAGAAATTACCCCACACTTCTGGTATCCCAACAATAGCGCGATCTTGTAAATCAAGTAGTGGCACAACGACAGGTAAACCACGACGACTTGCTTTGTCGTATATAAGCTGTTCAAGCTGTGGGTATGATTCTTGAGTAACCAATTCACGGCGCCAGTTATCTTCAATACCTAGCCAGATCGCCACTAAAGGACGACGTGTGCCCCATAATGGCAAGCCAAGATCTTTGATTAATGCATTAATCTTATTGGCTTCGAACTTCACGACCAGATTTAAACTGCCATCTGCTTTTTCGTCATATTCAAATTTGAGCATGTAATCGGAAATGTCGCGGGTGCGTTGTTTAGCAACCGGGTTTTGATCTGCGCTTGTGTCCCCACTTACTTTCACCAACACATTTAGCAGCGCTTCACGGCTTGCTGCCAAACGAGCATCACGTGATTTGTCTGCAACTTTAAGAGTATCTTGATATAAATTAGTCACCTCAACAGCAAAGGTTGAAGCACTCGAAAAAAATAATAATAAACAAATAAGTAATCTAGACACAGGCCATTAGTTCTTGCTTTTAAACTGATTTGATCCTAAATCAAAGCCATAAACAAAGCAAAGTTAATTTAATGAACGGCAGCTGAGCGAGTTCGTGAATTACAAGAGTAAAGTTAGCGAGGGGAAAGTTGAAGGAGTAAAGGTTTGGAAGTCTGGCGTAGGTTGGGTAGAGCGAAGCGTAATCCAACAGCGTGGTAATTCGTCATGCAGAATGAAGAGGTAAAGTTCATTAATAAAAGACGAATTAGCGCAAGGTGAAATAATACCATTCCGCATAAAGATTAAATCAATTTAATCCATTCCCGATTGCACATTTTCTTCACTCGATCCGGTATCGAAATAAAGTGATTCAATGCCTTTGAAACTTCATCGACAATTTCGTCATAGCCCGAAAACACTCTATTGGATAAACAATGC
>NZ_PNDF01000054.1:0-13539 GCF_005887195.1 Pseudoalteromonas sp. S1650
ACTGCCTAGGTTACAAACAGCCTGTCGTTGTGTTTAACGAATTACGCAATGCGGCCTAATTTAGCGAGTGGTGCACTTCGGGGTTGAATTCGCGCTTCAACTTACTTTAGTTGATGCAACTAGCTAATTCTTAACCTTTCCACCATTTCATTTAAAACTTTATATTGTATTTCCCTTAGCATACGTAACTCTAAAGCGCGTGTAGGAGTAGTTGGCATTTCTAGGACTTCTTTGTAAAGAATCTCAAATACACCTTGAATGTTTTTAACCATGGAATCTAAGTAAGTTGCAGCTCCCTTGCCTGGCATGCCAATTTCATTTGCAAAAGCCAAAACATCATCTCGCCTTAATTCATCAAATGTTTCTTTTCCATTTATCGGTATTGATAATTTTTGCTCAAGTGGTTTAGTCCCTTCTTGCACATATATTATCGTAGACAATAAATCATAAAATGGTGTCAGCTGTGGATCCCCATCCCCATAATAAAAGCTAATATTTTTTAGGTGTGCATCACCGTTTCCTATAAGAAAATTAAAAATAACCCAGCGATATAGCTTTATTGTATCTTGTGCCTTAGTCCGAACTTTGCCCAATATCTTCTTATAAGTTTCAACAGTTGAAGCTGCATATTTAAAATCTTTACCAAAACTCAACAGTTGACACGCATCAATAATGTGTCGACGCTCTTGATTCGGGTATTTACCATAACGGTCAAATCTTTCAACTAAATAGATAGGCTCAGGTACATACAATAACTCCACTTTTGGTACATCTATACCCATCATTTTAGCAAGCCTCATAACAAACCATTCATTACAAGTCGTTTGCCAATAATCATCAGGCTCTGAATGATCTGGTTTCAATATATGAGTGGAAGGCGTACCTGCATTACCTTCAAAAAAATCAGAGCCTTTTTTTATAACTAGCATTTTATATTGTGCCCCAGCGAGTGACATCCTACTACCTTTTCTCTTATTCAATGGTGCTTTAGGGAGAGCTTTTATCCTCTCTGAAAGAGCAGATAATTCTAGAGGCTCAGCACTTGGATCTGGCAAGACACCCCCCTTAGGCAACATTATTAAGGCACCAGCTGACTCAATACCTGACACTTCTAGTAATGCAAATGAATCGTAGTAGTCAACTTGCGCATCTTTTGCTAATAATTTGCGCGCGTTTTCTTCGGGTAAAAGATTATCAAAAAAGCTCTGAACAGGACGTTTAGTACCTGTATCTAACGTCATTTCATTTTGAATTGGTATATCCGGTGACAAGGAGAAGTTTTTATCTGAGTTAACCCACTCTTGTGAATATTCAAATGCCCAAAAACCATTCACATCCTTTAACTCACCCATTTTTTTTGTACTTACAAATACTGTGAGCGATCTATCCATTATCAACTATCTCACTAATGCGTTTGATTAGCTTCTTTTGCGCTGAAGTATCTGATGGAGGCAGCGCGAAGTCTATTTTCATTTCAATACCAAGTGACTCCATCAAATCAAATAACCTGCTAACGGACAATGAACCACTCCCCTTTTCAAAGTCACCTACCGTATTGATACTATTACCCGAAAATTCTCCAATTGTTTTTTGGTCTAACCCTTGGCTTTTTCTAACAGCTGATATTAATTTACCTAATTGCTTTGCTGAACTAACAGATATTTCCATTTTGATCACCAAAATTCACAGATATTTATGAATAATAGAGGGATATAATCAACAGGACAACAAATTCACAATACTTAGTGAAAAACCTAGAGTTGCAGTAAAAAAAGCAAAAATTCATAATATTTTGTGAAAATTTGAATTCATATAGATACTACAGATTGACTAGATAGACTCACAAGGAATAGAATAATAGGTGAAATTTAAGAAGGAACTTAAATAGGTTTTTATGTATGACCAAAATCAAAATTAATAAAATTAGAAGTTTATCCCATCTAATGGTTTTATTGCTTGTTACTTTTGCATTGATGCAAATTTCCACATCATTAACAATATTTACCTCAATTCTTGTTTTTATCTATTTGGCGTTCATTCTTTCCTCAACAGTTAAAGCTTATTCCCAAGGAATTTATTTTAAAGCTTTCAATACAGAGAAGTTCTATTCAGCAGAAGAGATTAAAGAAGGTGCAATTCCATTTCTTCTATATTACTGGAACGACAAAAATAGCTCATTAAAGTCATTATTCAAATGAAGATAAAGTGATCTAATCCAGTAAAACTGGACACTACATTAAGCTACGTTTAATTTAATTGTTCAATATTTAAAGTGCCACCAGCGAAACGTACAATCCCTTCCTTTTTCTGAAGCTCGTTACATTGACCCCGGTATTCTATGAAATTATCCAGAAGTTCAAGCAAGTATAGCTTGAAGCCAGATTCGGTGACCTAATCAAAAATCTCATCTTCAAGAGTCCAAAATGTTCCGCTTAGGCGGTCTTCGTCATCTTCCGCACGAAACACTCCCTCACCCGACACCTTCACAATGTCAGGGTGTTGTTTTGAAAGCATAGCCAAGCGAGTAGATTCAAAGTTTGGATCGAAATTAGGCATTATTAATTTTCCTTTTATCATAAATTCGATATATGTCAGACTATCAGCTTTTCCTTTTACAGCAGCCTCCTAAGTCTGAAAATAGTAAAAAAATCAGAGCAAATTGCGCACACGCTGAACAGAAAACATAAGAGGCACAAAGTGCCAAATTGATTACCTTAAGGCACATTACGTTCATTAAAGTAACCAGAATAGAACATTATTGGCTCAGTTATTTTAGAAGGGGCACGCCATGCGGGAGGACGCACGGCTAACTGAGGACGAAGCGCCGACGGACAATCACTGATCACGAAAAGGCCGGCTTAATGAGCATAAGAAGAGCGCATCAAATCCCTGACGGCTATCTGTCAAATTGCATGGGCATAGCCATGTTCCATCACAGCATTTTATCAGACCGGCGCGTATCTCTTACCGCTAGAAAAATCGGCACACCAATCTGCGAGAACAGCGCTAGGACCCAAAGCCCGTTGCTGACAATCGACGGTACGAGGGGATGAAAGGCTAGCACAACCAGCGCCATGACAATGCCGAACAGCCTCAGACCGGCGCTATGGTAGTTGTCGGCGGCATCAGCCACAGTTCGACGCAGCGCCCATAGCGAAGCTAAAAAAACCGCAAGGCCGACCGAGCCAAGCGCGGCGTAGCCGGGCGGATAAGGCTCCCACAGGCCGACGTAGACTTCTCCGGCCAGCGCAACGCCAATCGTCACCGCACTCCACAAAATCGCGATGTGAGCAAGCCAGTATCTCAGAAGCACGGCACTGGTGCGGCTCTTCGGTTTTGCATTGCCGGCGCAGTCGAAATAAGTCCAGGCCAGCGCGAAGAGGGACAAGCCGCCCATGGTCACATTGAACATCGTACCCGCGCTGACTTTGTAGACGCCCTTGTCGGCCAGCGTGACCACCAGCTTAAAGAAGCCTTCACCCAGCAAGATCAACATCAAAAGGCCGAAGCGCTCCGAGATGTGTCCGAGTTGAGGCACAAAGCGTTCGAAGCGGAGCGTGCCTACGCGCGGCAGCATGTACTGCAGCTGAATTGCTGCCACGCCGGCGGCAAACACCCAGTAGGCGACCGGTGTGGGCAAAAAAGCCGACAGTGCGAACACCCCGGCCAACACGAAAAAATTCCGCCCCTGTTCCTGCGCCAGCGTATTGCCCGCGTTGTCGGTACAGCGCGCCCGCCAGTAAAGATAGGCCGTCAGCGCCCGATTCAACGCATAGCCCAGCGCGAAATACGTCCAGCCTTCACCTCCCACGTCGGGAATTGCCGCCGCGATGGTCATCATCGTGACAATCTTAAGTGCCATCACCACTCGATGCGGCATGTCCGTGGAGATATACAGCGAATTATAGACCGAACTGTCTGCCCAGGCATAGAAAATCGCCAGGAACATTCCCGTAAACACCCAGAATCCTTGCCACCCCAGATGATGGGACAGGTAATTCCCCAGAATGAAAATTGTCACTACATGGACCAGATCGAAGAAAAGTTCCACCCAGTGCACGTGGTCGTGGGTTTCATCGACATCCATGTGATGGCGTGGTCGCCGCCAGAGAAGATCGTTAATTACCATACACTACCCCTTTGTCTTATTGTTCTGGCGGGGGTTCTCCCCCGTTTCTACGGACGGTTTAAAATGTTTGTAAACTACCTGTCTTGATTAGCTACTCTAAGTCGCATTCTTGGATTATGAAACCGCTCGATGTAAAAAAGTATATCGGCACAATGACCGACAGCACTCATGCTCCCCAATAAGTCGTTGCTTTTTTAAATACCGTTGATAATTGCCGCTGGTAAATTGCGTTCCACGATCCGAATGCAGTATTGCCTGTGTCGCTTCAGGACGTTGCCAGACAGCCATCTCCACCGCTCGCAGAACCATTTTTCTATCCTGTCGGTGATGTATTAACCAGCCTACAACGACATGGTTAAACAGATCCAGCACAACACACAGATAAAGTTTTCCTTCATCTGTTAATCAAGTACGACCACTATTTTACCAATCTGCTGATTTGACCCCAGATAGTGATGAGCTGCTACTATCTCTTCAAATTTAAAGCTTCGATCAATGACAGGCTTGAGTGTTCCTTCGGATAAACCCGAGTGGATAAATTGCTTTGCTCTGCGAAAACGCTCGATGTCTTTTATAACCTCAGTAAACACATACCCCCTAACTGTCAGACTTTTACGAAGTGCTATTTTTAAGGGAAAAGGAGTTGTTTCGGGACTTAATGCTCCGTGTACTATTATTGTTCCTTCAGGGCTCATTGCTTCAGCAATTTCAGCTATCTGCGGCCCACCGACAGCATCAAATGCGATTTTTAAATTGTTTGCTCCCAAGATGCTTTTCAAGCTATCCAGTAGCGGTTCTTCTTGGGTTGCAATCACATGGGCCGCGCCAGGCTTGAGCACAGCAGCCTTTTTAGCTCCTGTTAGAGTTGTAGCGATAGGGATACCTCCCAGAGAATTCACAATTTGAATCGCAGCCAATCCAACACTGCTCGATGCGGCGGTTATCAGTACTGCATCGCCTTTTTGCACGTTAGTAATTTCGACCAAAGCGCCATAAGCTGTCAGGTACTGCATCCAAGCTGCTGCGCCTTCAGCAAAGGTTAGCCCTGCTGGTTTGAGTGCCACATATTCACTTGGTACGACAATCTCTTCTGCGTAGCAGCCATTCTGAGAAAGCCCCATCTGAGGGACAATGCAAACCTCGTCCCCAAGGCGTAAATGATCTACCTCTTCCCCGATTTCAATGACTATCCCGGATGCTTCATAGCCGATTCGCGAAGGGAAGTCAGCCTTTTCTATATAGTTGCCTCGCCTAAACATGGCATCAGCACGATTGAGGCCAACAGCTTTGACCGCAATACGAACATCAGTGGCCTGCAAACTTGGACTCGCCAGCGAGTCAATAGTTAACACCTCGGGACCACCTAATTCATGGAAACGAACAGTTCGAACTAGTTTTCTTGGGCTCATATGCATCCTCAACAATGACCTTTTAAGCAATTACATCAATAACTACTTTACCCATGGACCCCAACTCTACGGCATTATGTGCATCCATTGCCATGTCAAGGTAAAAGCGTAACGGATCGAGTAGTGGCTTAATTTGTCCAGCTTCAACGAGAGCCGTAATTTGCCGCAGAATGTCGCCATGATGTTTGCGCCCCTCTCCGCTGAGCTGTGGGTGTAACACAAAAATCGCTGACAATGTTGCAGAGCGCAATGACGACGGTGCCAGATTATGTGAGCTGAATGCAGCACAGCTTAAAATATGTCCATAATGTGCAATGATACCTAATGAGGCATCGAGTACAGAGCCACCGACAGTGTCGTAAACGATATCGAATCCTTTGCCTTGGGTGTATGCGTCCACGTAGTCAGCAGGGCTTACAGTGTGATAATCAATCGGCGTGGCACCAAGCGCCTTGAGCAGTTCTTGTTTTCCAGTCGATGCAGTGGCATAAACGTCGGCACCTAAGGCCTTAGCAATTTGCACAGCTAAATGTCCAACTCCGCCAGCTCCACCTTGGATAAGGATTTTCTGGCCCGCTTTAACATTCGCCTTGTCAACCAAACCTTCCCAAGCGGTAAGTGCAACCAGAGGTAAAGCCGCAGCTTCACGCATGGACAAATTTTTCGGTTTGAGAGCAAGTAACTCAGCATCTACGTTGGCATATTCAGCCAGTGATCCTTGCAATCCTCGCACTCCGCCAGTCAGACCATAAACTGCATCACCTACTGCAAAGTCGCTGACGCCGTCGCCGATAGCAACAATTTCTCCAGCTAAATCGGTGCCAAGTACTGCGGGTAATTCCGGCATGGCATAAGGAGCGATACCTTGGCGGATCTTGTAATCAATAGGATTGACTCCACTTGCAAATATTTTTACTTGCACCTGACCTGCTGATGGCGAGGGTAAGTTAATCAGGGCATCCCGGAATGCTGTACCCTCTTCATAGCTATCTAATACCAAAGCACGCATTTGTCTGTTTAACGCTGTCATCAATAACCTCACAAACTGAATATTCAGTGGGTGGTTAAATCACCCGCTGGTTAATAGGTCTTTTATTAAACGAATTAAAATTCTTGAACAGTTGGGCGCAGAACAATCTCGTTGATATCCACATCCGCAGGCTGCTCAATTGCGTATGCGATAGCACGAGCAACAGATTCAGATGGAATTTCATTTTGCTGATAAAAATCTTTTACAAAGGCTGCACCCTGAGTATCTGAACTTCCATGTTTTAATTCAGATTCGACTGCACCTGGTGAAATGATTGTTGAACGAATTTTACCCCCAACTTCATGGCGTAAGCCTTCGGCAATAGCGCGAACAGCGAATTTGGTTCCGCTATAAACCGTGCCGCCGGGACTGAATACTTTGACACCCGCTACGGATGAAATATTGATAAAGTGGCCTGTTCCCTGAGCCTGAAAAATCGGAAGCGCTGCGGCTACTCCATACAGCAGACCTTTAACGTTGATGTCAATCATGCGATCCCATTCGTCAACTCGAGTCTCAGCTAACGGTGCAATAGCCATTAACCCTGCATTATTGATAACCACATCAACTTTACCGAAGCGCTCTTGTGCAAGATTTACAAGGGCCTTCACTTCGTCCTGGCTAGTCACATCTGTCGCTTGAACCGCAACTTTTCCGCCTGCTGAGCGAATGTCAGCAGCAATAGCTTCAAGCTTCTCGATACGGCGGGCACCTAACACTACTGACGCACCAAGACTAGCCAGATATCTTGCTGTTGTTTCGCCTAAACCGCTGCTACCACCGGTGATAACAACGACTTTACTGCTGATGTTGTTTGCTAAAACACTGCTCATAGTTAATATCCTCAAATCAGTTGAATGAATGACTCTGTCTAAATAACAAACAAATTATTACTTACCTTCAGAAATTAATAAATGGAAAAGTTTTAATTTCACAATTCCTAAAAATGGAATAGTATTAATGTATTCATATCAAAACTGAATGTGACTGTGATGCTTAACAGATTAGAAATGCTCCGGATATTTTGTACCGCTGCTGAGTCTCGCAGCTTTAAAGAAGCGGCTAACCGTCTGGGAATTTCTCCTCAGGCAGTGACACGAGCAGTGAAGGAGTTAGAGCAATTACAAGGGGAGCTTTTATTTCATCGAAATACTCGACACATACAAGTGACTATAGTTGGAGAAAAATTTGCTTTGATAGCAAAAGAACGCCTGCGCGCTGTAGATGAATTGTTTCAAACAAGCGCCCCTAACTCGGGTAATGAATTACAAGGGCGGGTTCGTATCGCAGCGCCTGTTGGTTTTGGTCATAAATGCTTAATGCCAGTATTACTGGAACTCTCAACAATACATCCTCAATTGGATATAGACCTTACACTCAGTGACGAGCGCGTGGATGTCGTTGACGAAAAAATAGATATCGGGATTCGTATCGGCTTCATGAGGGATAGTCGATTTATTGCCCGCCAGCTCACCAAAATTAATATGTATGTCGTGGCTTCGCCTGACTTAATAAATAGAGTGGGAAAGCCTGCGTCTATTGAAGATCTAAACCACTTGCCAGCTACAGGGTTAGTAGATCGCAATACGGGAAAGCTTTGGCCATGGGTTTTTTCCATGGACAGACAGTGGACCCCATCCATAACACGTTTTCGAAGTGCCGACACCGAAGCTGAATTAATGGCTATACAAAATGGACTGGGGTTTGCTCAAATTCCTGACTTTTTGGTCCAAGACTTATTACGCCAAGAGAAACTTGTGAGAGTGTTAGAAGAAGTCGAGCCGGTGCCTTGGGATTTATATATTTATCGCCCTCAACGTGGTCCAGTACCACAACGTATTCGATTGGTTTTTGATCACTTGGTGTCAAGATTGAGTGACCGCTAATGGCACATAAGTAATATTCATAAAGTGCGAATACTACATTAGCTCACTTGACTGCAAAAACTGTAACCAATGTCTTCAGGATGATACAAGCGAACTATCACACCGCTTAGGTTTTCTGGGTCGTAAAACACATCATCCAACTAAAGGTGCAAAGCAAACGTAATGCGATTCACCCATGGCAAAATTTTAATGTACGACTGGCTTATAACGTAATCAAGTAAGGGATCAAATACACCATATTCGCTAAGCAACACTGGTACTTCAATCAATAAACCTGAATTATCTGTTTTAACTTGCGCAAGAACTTTGTCTAACATGGTAACTAAACCAATTAGTGCGGGTGAGTTTTAGTAGATTAATATAAGAAGTGCTATTGATCTAATGAACTGAGATCTAGTTTTTTACTTTATCTAAGATAGGAATTAGTACAGATTAGTATAGTTTTGAATACTATAAATAAATCTTATATTTCAAACAACAACTCAGAAAAATAAATTTACCTAAGGATAAGAAATGAAAAAACCGGCCTAAAAAGGCTGGCTATTTCGCCCAGACCAGTGTTCGTAATACCAAACGTGGAGCATTGGACAGTGATATATTAATAAACCTACTAAATTCAAAAGTAAGTAAATTTACAACTTAGTATCAAGCGGTAATTCAGTGAAGCTCATGTCTTTTAAGTGATAATCGTATAAGTATTTACCTTTGTCTTTAGGGTTTTTGTGATACTTTTCGTTGTATTCGCTCTTGTCATTTTTTTTCCAATTTTCAATAAACAAATATCGCAGTTCACTAATATCCACACCATCATCAACCTGTTGGCCGGTAATAAATTTATGTATTTTTCCTTTGTGAATGACTATATGAGAACCTGCGTACATAGCCCAACTGTAATCCCAGTTACCTGATCCTAATTTTCTTGGGTGATACAAGTAAACATCATCCCCCATGTAACCGCTCATTAAATGCAGTGACACAGTTGTCCCTTTTGTTTCAAAAGTTACATATGCAGACTTATTTTCTTGATCATATGAAGAAACTCGACCAAGCCCAAGGTATTGTCCGCAGGTACTCAGAGCAAGAAGCAAATTTTCACATTGATTTTTGTTTTTATAGTTGATGATTCGCTGAATATTTGTTGTTCTTTCTGACTCTATTTCGAGCCCTTTCTTGGCAGCTATTTCATCAAGCTTTTTCGAAGCTCTAGCAATAATACCTTCAGGATTTGCAAGCACTGATTGGTCTACATTATCAACCTTAACAATAAATTGAGCGTTCTTAGCTAAAGGCTCGTTTTCAATGATCCTATCATTAATAGCTGTACTGGCTGCTCCAGTAAAATCTAACATTAACAGCTGACCTAGAGCCATTACACTCGATCCAGGTACTTTGCGAGTCCCTGACTTTCCGTCAGCACTATCCATAAACTTATTGCTGCCAGCTAAGCGCATTGTTGTTTTTGCAAATGAGTCATTCTCATTTGCTTGAAAGCTATCAAACACAATTGGCTCTTTTGTTGACGAACAAGCTGATAAAGTTAATGCCACGACGGAAGCTAAGGCTATTTTAGTTATATTTTTCATAGATTTTCTAGTTTGTCCCGAAAGTGACTCTATCGTACTTTATTATTTATATTGCGCAACTTTATAATCATTAATCATCATTAAGGAAGTAGCATGCCAATGGTCTCGGCACATATGAACAATCAATATCATCTGCATTTATTATACTTCTTGTTTCAATAGCTCTCTCAGCCAGTTCAGCGTCAACAGCTCTTTGTGTTGTTCTATCAACAGCGTTTTCTCGACCTTCATTATTAAGTAGTCGACCAGAACCAGTCAGCTTATCAAGGTCTTGATCAAAATCAGCAATACCAGACTCGATCATTATGTTAATCCATTCGCTTAAATCAATTTTATTCCAGTCCAAGTTAGACAGTTGTTCAGGGGTTAACCCCGGACAATTCCTTAATTTTGAACCATCAACTTCTTCTGTTGTATATTCTTCTAGGTCATGGCCAAGCATTGAGGATGCTTGTGCCATTATTATTCGAGATAGGATGGAGTCATAACAGCAATAATCTTGACGACGTAGATAGCAGACACCCAAAGCATCTTCAGCACAATATTTCTTTCCTACGGGAATGCATTGTTTCGTAGCAAGCCTAACTCCCATATCCATTTCATACTCGTGGCAAGCAGTGAGCAAATTTAAAGCTAGTTTAATATATTGATACACCATGTATGCAGCATATACATAACCAATTACCGCTACAGCTTGACTCGCTCCTTCTGATAGCACCACTGTAGATACTCCTTTTTCAACGGTTTTTTTCATTAATGCCTGCGCTAATTCCTCTGGAATCGAATCATAAACGTAGTTCATAACCATTTGCTGTAGTTCTTCAATAGCTTGATCCGATAAAATATCTATTGCGGCCCCAGATGCATCAACCACCTCCCCTGCTGCATTACCTGCCGCAGTACTTGCCGCATCAGTAAACACCGTAGAAACTGAAGACCAGGCGCTTGAAACAGCTTCACCAGCAGTTGTAGCTGCATTAGCAATAGGTTCTCTCAGACTCTGATAGCCGCCTACTACAGCATTGCCGGTTCCATCTAGGCCAGCTACAAATGCATCTGCTTGTAGCATGCCATAAGCAGCTCGTGCATATTCATAAATATCAACACCATCAGGAGCCTCACAACAGTCATTACCTAAACCGCTTGGCTCCCAAGAGCAAAATTTACCTTCACCTTCAAAAATAGTGCACGTTGATGGGTCTGTAGGATCTTCACAGTTCATCCCATCTTCCATATGCTGTATTACTGTAGCCATAGCAAGAACATCTGCGAATTGATCATTAACTTCACTATTTGATGTTTCACAATTCCCTCCAACACAAGGCAATGTAGCCGCACAGGTATTCTGTGTTACGGAGCTTGTTACAGTCGAAACAATTTCTTCATCACATTGATACTTAATTGTGTAAGCGAAGCAAATATCATCGGCGTCATCTCGCTCCCAAAGCCACCCTTCAGCACATGTTCTCTCAATTTCTTGGCATTGCGTATCAGTTTGGTAGGTAGTGCAGTGGTTTGGTTGAGATTCTATCTCATACCAGGAATAACATTGGAATTCATCTTCTATCCCTGCTGCTTTTTCTTCCTCTGTGGCTCTCCGAGTTAAAATACAGTAATCTTCACCTTTAGTAGGATCACAATTGTATCCATCAAGGTTAACTCTCCAAGTTTTATTTCCTGTATCACCATTATAAAAAGGAGGGACTGTTTCTAATATTTCTGGGGGTAATCCAACGCTACCAACTTCGATATTTGTATAGCTATCAAATTTACAAAAACCTTCAAACCGGCTTTCAGTACCACCACTAATAGTGTCTCTAAACCCTGCTAAGCCATTGCTTTCCTTAAGCTCACTTTCAATCGCATCATAGCAACCAGCTGGATACTGCTTGTTTTCCCCTACTTCACCAGTAAACCTGTATCTTACTTGAGCGTTCAAGATCCATTTTGTATCACCACCATCATCAGTTTTATCTTCAACTTGGAAAATACCTTTTAAACCATTTGCACATGTTGGCGCTTGCAACTCTCGAATCCAAGTACTTTCATCAATACTTCCATCTAGTGTGGTGTTAGGCCAAGCACCAAGGCTTACCCTATTAATATTAGTATTATTAACTGTGCAGAAATCTTCAAAACTTGGACCTTCAAATTTCAGCTCTGTTGCAATTGAATCGGTTGGGGCTATTGTCTTAGCAGTTTGCTTCTTTAGGTCAAATTCTACTGTTAAAAACTGCTTACCCTTACCCGCCATTTGCACTATTACGTCATAAGCAACTGGTGTAGCTCTTTCAACTTCGCAATATAAGCTATTGCTTGCAAGGGGTTGCATACATAAATGATTTGTTGATTGTGTTGATGTAAATTCACGTGTTATGTCAACTGACTCATCTGTACATGACGATAACCATGATCCGGTACCGTCAAGGGCATCATTAACTTCATTAAATCCGTAATTGAAAATACTGCTTCTGGGGTTTATTTCTGGGAGTTTATTGTCATTCTGAATTGATTGAATTGTTTGGTATACAGTTGCATCACTAGCAGTGTCAGTTTTCAAACTGTTTATTTTAGTGGTTCCTGAAGCATAAAACTCTGTCTCATTACCATAGTGACTGTCTGCCTCAAATGTTGTTTGAGAGTGATTTAGCTCTGAGCTAGTGTACTCGTTTTGATTAGAAACATGCTCAGTAACTTTTGATTCATCAATAGTCCCAACATAATTACCACTATCATCTTTTGTAAGCGAAACTCCTCCATTACTATAATTTGTAATTAAACCTCCACTAGCATTAGTCGATGGAACAACAGCTGACTTTGACATGTCTCTCGCAACATTTACGCTATCTTCAATCTGCTGCTGTGCATTGTCTCCATAATTACCATAAGCAGACAAATCAACTGTTCTAGATGTCTGTGGGGTTAGGTAGTATTTTTGAATTATCTCATTTTCTCGATTTGGATTTATGACTGTTTGATGTGGGTATTTTAATAACGTTTGATTTAAACGTTGATCATCGGAGCGGTTATTTGTTGGATCATCAGTTTTGTATTTTTGCTGAATTTGGTCAAACCGTTCCTGTGCAGCAATAGCTGTTTCAAATGGAGTGGCAATCGATAGTAACCCAGCCCATACCCCAATTACTGATACAGCAATGGTTTGACCAACCATGCTTGCAATGATTGTATATCCGGTTAATTTTTTCTTAAAACACTTCATTAAACATAGAGCCATGACTATTGATTTGAAGATATTTTAAAATCTATATTTCCATCTAAATCCTAATTTTCATTAGATTTTTAATTAAAATTTGCTCAATTAAAGCCACCTGATAGAGTAAAAAGGCTCAGAGGTGCCTTTGCTCCATTATCATTTGATATACATGCCATGATCTATAGTGAGGATGCCCCTACACTAGAAAAAGAACTTCACAGAAGATTTGAGAGAGCAAGTAAACAAAGTAAATCCCAGAAAAGAGTTTGTGAACTACTCGCGCCTAAA
>NZ_PNDF01000055.1:0-1298 GCF_005887195.1 Pseudoalteromonas sp. S1650
GATAAAATTATCTCAGACTGAACGCAAAATCGTCGCAAAAAGCTCAACATTGCAATTAACCCATCAGAAGTGCTACGTACATCTGTGGAGCTTGGAAATGGTCCACCATGGTTCATTGAGCCACATACTTCTACGCCGGTTGGCATTTGATTGTGTATTAAACGCCCTACTTTGTATTTCAGCTCTTCTATAACGTGTTCAGCTTTAGCTAAATCATCAGCGCTGTCATGCACACTTGCCGTAAGCTGCCCTTCAAGCGCTGCTACTAGTAAACTTAACTGCTCTATGCTTTCATAGCGAACCAATAAAGCCGCTGGGCCAAATACTTCTTCACGTAATGCAGGGGTTGCTAAATAGGTATCAACATTACAGGCAAATACATGGGCGTTACCATGAAAGTCTTCTGTAAGTGCGCCTTTTGCAATAAGCTCTACGTTTTCAAGCTCACTGCGCTGGCTAACTTGCTTTTTAAAGGTCTTCACAATACCTGGGGTTAATAAAGTATCTGAGGCGGCTGCACTAATGCAGTTGGCTACCTCGGCTTCTAATTCATCACAGCCCGTTGGTACCAGCCATAAGCCAGGACTGGTACAAAATTGGCCATTACCCATTAGCATTGATTGGCATAGCGCTTCAGCCATAGCTTTACCTTCATTTTGAGCTTTTTTTGGTAAAACTATTTGTGGGTTTATACTGCCGAGCTCGCCATAAAACGGAATAGGCTCTGAACGCTTGGCAATTGTTTCTTGTAGTAAACGTGCGACATTAAATGACCCCGTAAAACCAACAGCTTTAATAGCTGGCGCCGCGACTAATTGATGCGAAATATCGTAAACATCACTTTGCAGCATTGAAAATACACCTAGCGGCATATCACATTCTTTAATCGCAGCAAGCGCTGCACGGGCCATTAGCTCCCCAGTGCCTGGATGCGCAGTATGATTTTTAACAACCACTGGGCAGCCTGCTGCAAGTGCGGCGGCGGTATCCCCCCCGAGTGTTGAAAATGCATACGGAAAATTAGACGCACCAAATACAGCTACAGGCCCAAGAGGTAAGTAATTAAGCTCTGTACGAGGTTTAGGTAGTGGCGAGCGATTACTATCAGCTTCATCAAGCAGCTTTAAACCTAGTGGTGAGTCTGGGTTTTCACGCAGTGCACAGGCAAATGCTTTTAACTGATTAACCGTGCGCATTCGCTCACCTTGTAAGCGTGCCATAGGTAAATTGGTTTCTTGCGCTGTTTGCGTTAGTAAATCATCGCCAAGTGCTAAAATTTGCTCTGCAATACACTCTAA
>NZ_PNDF01000056.1:0-337 GCF_005887195.1 Pseudoalteromonas sp. S1650
AAAAATCTCAACATTGCATTTAACCCAACGGAAGTGCTACGTACATCTGTGGAGCTTGGAAATGGTCCACCATGGTTCATTGAGCCACATACTTCTACGCCGGTTGGCATTTGATTGTGTATTAAACGCCCTACTTTGTATTTCAGCTCTTCTATAACGTGTTCAGCTTTAGCTAAATCATCAGCGCTGTCATGCACACTTGCCGTAAGCTGCCCTTCAAGCGCTGCTACTAGTAAGATTAACTGCTCCATGCTTTCATAACGAACCAATAAACCGGCTGGGCCAAATACTTATTCACGTAACATTGGATTTGCTAAATAGGTATCAACATTACATG
>NZ_PNDF01000057.1:0-2260 GCF_005887195.1 Pseudoalteromonas sp. S1650
ACTTCTGTATTATTGCTGCTGGAAAGCGAAAGCAATGCCTAAAGTTATAAATTAGAGTTTAATAGCCTGTACTAGTTGCTAGGTATATTTTTTAATTACTTTTTTCACCTTCTAATTTTATTAGTAATTTTTTTATATCGTTTTTAGCTTTAACAATATGATTTTTTAAATATTCACAGGCATTTTGACAGTCTTTTTTTCTGCATAACTCGAGTAAAGTACGGTGCTCTTCAGGAGCTTTTGTTAAACCACCTGCCAATAAAATATGCATACGTACATAGCGCTCAGAGTTTTTACTATACATATCAACCAGCTCACGGGTTTGTGGGCGCGCGGCGCGGCTGTATAATTTAGCATGAAACTGACTGTTTAAATCTCCAGTAGCTAAATGAGTATCGCCAGCGTCCATAGCGCTTTCAAGCTCAGCTAAAATTAATTCTGCATCAATTAAATCCTGATCAGTTAAATTATTTATCGAATGTTTTAGTAGTTCCGCTTCGAGCAATGCTCTTAAATCAAAAATCTCATCAATTTGAGATGCCGAAAGCTGTGTAGCAGTCGCACCTTTATGAGCTTCAAAGTTGACTAACCCTTCAGCTTCGAGTTGAAGCAAAGCTTCACGTACTGGAATCCGACTTACGTTTAGCTCAGTGGCTAATGCTGCTTGACGTAATGGATCTCCCGCTTTGATTTCACCTGAAAGAATTTTTTCGCGGATAGCTTCTGCAACAAGCTGAGTTCGAGTTTTATGTTCTATGGCCATAGTAATTTATATAAATTGCATTTAATATGCATTATACCTATGAAAACACGCATGCCAAGTTAGAATCCTTCATAATAAAGAGATAGCGGGAAATGCAATTTCTACTCCCGCTACAATTAACTAAGACTGATAGCAAATTGGTCGCAAAAATCTCAACATTGCATTTAACCCAACAGAAGTGCTGCGAACATCTGTGGAGCTTGGAAAAGGTCCACCATGGTTCATTGAGCCACATACTTCTACGCCGGTTGGCATTTGATTGTGTATTAAACGCCCTACTTTGTATTTCAGCTCTTCTATAACGTGTTCAGCTTTAGCTAAATCATCAGCGCTGTCATGCACACTTGCCGTAAGCTGCCCTTCAAGCGCTGCTACTAGTAAGCTTAACTGCTCCATGCTTTCATAACGAACCAATAAAGCGGCTGGGCCAAATACTTCTTCACGTAACATTGGAGTTGCTAAATAGGTATCAACATTACATGCAAATACGTGGGCATTACCATGAAAGTCTTCTGTGAGTTCCCCTTTAGCAATAAGCTCTACGTTTTCGAGCTCACTGCGCTGGCTAACTTGCTTTTTAAAGGTCTTCACAATACCTGGGGTTAATAAAGTATCTGAGGCGGCTGCACTAATGCAGTTGGCTACCTCGGCTTCTAATTCATTACAGCCCGTTGGTACCAGCCATAAGCCAGGACTGGTACAAAATTGGCCATTACCCATTAGCATTGATTGGCAAAGAGCTTCAGCCATAGCTTTACCTTCATTTTGCGCTTTATTGGGTAAAACTATTTGTGGGTTTATGCTACCTAGCTCACCATAAAATGGAATTGGCTCTTGGCGTTTCGCTATAGTAGCTTGCAGTAAGTTAGCCACATTAAACGACCCAGTAAAACCGACTGCTTTAATGGCCGGAGCTGCGACTAATTGATGCGAAATATCGTAAACATCACTTTGCAGCACTGAAAATACACCTAGCGGCATATCACATTCTTTAATCGCAGCAAGCGCTGCACGAGCCATTAGCTCCCCTGTGCCTGGATGCGCAGTATGATTTTTAACAACCACTGGGCAGCCTGCTGCAAGTGCGGCGGCGGTATCCCCCCCGAGTGTTGAAAATGCATACGGAAAATTAGACGCACCAAATACAGCTACAGGCCCAAGCGGTAAGTAATTAAGCTCTGTACGAGGTTTAGGTAGTGGCGAGCGATTACTATCAGCTTCATCAATCAGCTTTAAACCTAGTGGTGAATCTGGGTTTTCACGCAGTGCACTGGCAAATGCTTTTAACTGATTAACCGTGCGCATTCGCTCACCTTGTAAGCGTGCCATAGGTAAATTGGTTTCTTGCGCTGTTTGCGTTAGTAAATCATCGCCAAGTGCTAAAACTTGCTCTGCAATACACTCTAAAAAATCTGCACGCTGACTAAAACTCGTTTTTCTGTACTCGATAAAAGCATTATCAGCAGCATCAACTCCTGTATTTAACTCAGAACTCGT